>NZ_KI271721.1:69182-139765 GCF_000469445.2 Oscillibacter sp. KLE 1745
GCTGCGGCGTGTGCCTGACCGCCTGCCCGGCCAATCAGAGCGACAAGACGGCGGACGCCCTGGTGATGACCCCCTTCGAGGAGATGAAGTCCGAACAGGCGAACTTCGACGAGGTCGCCATGAACGACAAGTACCTGAAGAAGGATGTGATCAACAGCAAGACCGTCAAGAACATGCAGTTCGCCAAGCCGTACTTCCAGTTCTCCGCCGCCTGCGCCGGCTGCGCCGAGACCACCTACATTAAGCTGCTGAGCCAGATGGTGGGCGACCGGATGTACGCGGGCAACGCCGCAGGCTGCTCCTCCGCCATTTCCGGCGGCGCGCCCATCCTGCCCTACTGCAAGGACAGCCAGGGCCGCGGCCCCGCCTGGGAGCACTCCCTGTTTGAGGACAACGCCGAGTTCGCTTATGGCTTCTTCCACGCTCAGGATGCCATCCGCAAGGAGCTGCTGATCCGGCTGGAGAGCATGAAGGACGCCGACATCGCCCCTGCGGAGATCGAGGACTACATCAACAACTGGAACGACGGAGAGAAGTCCCGCGCCGTGTCCGACGCCCTGATCGCCGCCCTGGAGAAGTGCGAGCAGACCGAAGATGTGTCCTATATCCTGGAGAACCGTGAGTATCTCTCCAAGAAGTCCATCTGGGCCATCGGCGGCGACGGCTGGGCCTACGACATCGGCTTCGGCGGCATCGATCACGTCATGGCCCAGAACCGGGATGTGAACCTGCTGGTGCTGGACACCGAGGTGTACTCCAACACCGGCGGCCAGTCCTCCAAGTCCACCCCCACCTCCGCCGTGGCCAAGTTCGCCGCCGGCGGCAAGCAGGTGGCCAAGAAGGACCTGGGCGCCATCCTGATGACCTACGGCTATGTGTATGTGGCCCAGGTGGCCATGGGTTATGACCAGGCCCAGACCCTGAAGGCCCTGCGGGAGGCGGAGTCCTATCCCGGCCCCGCCATCGTCATCTGCTACTGCCCCTGTCTGGAGCAGCATATCAAAGCCGGCATGAGCTGTACCCAGGACGAGATGAAGAAGGCGGTGGAGTGCGGCTACTGGCACCTGTACCGGTATGATCCCCGGCGCATCGCCGAGGGCAAGAACCCCTTCCAGCTGGACTCTCCCGCGCCCGATACTGACAAGCTCATGGACTTCCTCATGGGCGAGAACCGCTTCGCCTCTCTGAAGAACAACTTCCCCGAGCGGGCGGACGCCCTGTACCAGAAGGAGATCGCCGACGTCAAGGCCCGGTACCAGAAGTACCGCAAGATGGCGGAGGACTGATTTCCGAAGGAACAGATCAAATACAGATGCCCCGGCACCGGTTACGGCGCCGGGGCGTTTTCTCTGCGCTGCGGGCATTCCTGCCCGCGGCGCTTTTTGTGGTGAGCGGAGGGAGAGATGCATATAACCTGGAAGAGAGGAAGGCGGGAAAAGAAATTTCCGCCGCGTTGCACGCCGCCGTGCGCGCCGGCCGGGAAATAAAGGATATGGTTGACGGCTCCGGCTATGCATAGCGGAGCCGCCGGAAAGGCACGATAGCGGTTGAAGCCAAGCGAATTTCAGAGCAGGGAGGACACGAACGTGAAGAGATGGCACAAGGCCTTGATCCTGTCGCTGATGGGCGGGGATCTCTACTGCATGGTGGAGCTGATCTGGCGGGGGCACACCCACTGGAGCATGTTTCTGCTGGCGGCGATGCTGAGTCTGCCGCTAGATTTGGCCAACGAGCACATGGCCTGGGAGCGGCCCCTGTGGCTCCAGGCGCTGATCGGGGGCAGCGTCATTACCTTGGCAGAGCTGGGAGCCGGGCTGATCCTGAACGTCTGGCTGAAGCTGGACATCTGGGACTACTCCCGCCTGCCGGGCAACCTGTGGGGGCAGGTGTGCCTGAAGTACGCCTTGCTGTGGGTGGTGCTGGCGGGGACCGCCATCGTGCTGTTCGACTGGATGCGGCACTGGCTGTTTCAAGAGGAGCGGCCCCACTACCGCTGGATCTGAGAGGAGGGATGCAGGATCGGAACGGAGGTGCTCTGCGCGCTGATCGCCGGGGCGGCTACCGTACTGGCGGCTGGGGCGGAATACCGCTCCCGGAAGAGTGCCAGGCGGGCAGATGCCCGGGCGGCGCGCCGGGCTACGGAGAGCAGGCTGGCTATGGATCTGATGTACGCCACCTGTTCGTTGTCCCTGACCACGGCCAAAAAGTTGGCGGGTCAACATACCAACGGCGACGTGGAGGAGGCCATGCGTGCAGCGGAAACGGCCCGCACGGCGTATATCGGCTTCGTCCGCAGCGAGGCGGCCCACAGCGTCAGTAAAATTTGAGCCGGGCAGAACCCGGAGAGAGGATGGTACATAAGATGAAAACCCTGGAGGAAGTGCTGTACGATTACACCAGAGGAGAGAAGACTCTGGAGGAGGCCAACAAGGCCCTGAAGGAGCTGGGGTGCGGGCTCACCCTGGACCCCACCCGCAATCTCTTCTCCGCCCGGGAGCTGCTGGAGACCCGGGCGGGAGAGACGCCGGACGAGGCCAACGGCTGGGGCATTCTGGACCACGGTGTGGGCAGCCTGGAAAAGGTCCATGTGGTGAACGGCCGCACGGTGGACGTGGACATGGGGCAGGAGACCGCCTATGTCTATATGGCCGGAAAGCGATACCGCCTGCGGGGCGATGTGCTGACGGAGGAGGACTGAGATGGAGCTGCTGACACAGCGCCTGGCCAGCCTGCTGACGGTGAAGAGTCTGGTGACGGTGATTCTGACGGCGGTATTTGCTGCCATGGCCGGAACGGGCCGGGTGACCGCGGAGCAGTTCTTGACCGTGTTCACCGTGGTGATCGCTTTTTACTTTGGCACGCAGGCGGAAAAGCGGGCCAGGGAATGAGCGTGGGGACATACAGCCTTGCCCGGGAGGGGGACAAGCTGCTGTCCCCCCACTTCCGGGTGCGGGAGTTCGCCTGCCGGGACGGGGCAGACCTGGTGAAGATCGACACGGATCTGGTGGAGCTGCTGGAGCGGATCCGCACTGCCGCCTGCGGGGCGGTGACCGTCAACAGCGGGTACCGCACCGCTTCTTACAATCAGAAGGTGGGCGGCGCCAGAGCCAGCCAGCACCTGCTGGGCAGGGCGGCGGATATTCAGGTGAGCGGTGCCTCGCCCCTGCTGGTGGGGCAGATAGCGGAATACTATCTGGGCGGACACGGTGGGATCGGCGTCTATCAGACCTTCACCCATGTGGACACCCGGACCGCACGAGCCAGATGGGACCAGCGGAGCGGACGGGAGGTGGCCGTCTCCGGCTGGCCCGGCTGGCGGCCCAAGGAGGAAACAATCATGGACAACATCCCCAGCGCGTATGCGGAGGAAGCAGTGGCCTGGGCCGTGGAAAACGGCCTTTTGCAGGGCAACGAGGCGGGGAACCTGATGCTCTCCCAGCCCGTCACCCGGCAGCAGCTGGCAGCGGTGTTGTACCGCTTTGCAAAGCTGGAGGGGGAGACCTGATACATTATTAAAATGTAGAGTTTCCAGAATGCGGCGGCGTTTCCGGGCTTTTCCGGGAACGCCGCCGCATGATTCCGCAGATTTCACAAATGCTAGAGCCGGGGTGATTGTATGCGGCAGGCACAAGCTCCGCAGAAGAAGTCCCCCAGCCGAACGCCCGCCCTGCGGATCGAGCCGGAAAAGCGGCTCTGTCCGGCCTTTGACCCGGTCAGCATCGCCACCTTCCCGGTGGCGGAGCCGGAAGAGATGGGCTATCGGGTGCTGGACAACTTCTGTGAGGAGCATATCCAGTAAACGGAGGAGCCGTGTCCGGGCGCTGCCTGGATGCGGCTCTTCTGTCAGGAAGTTCTGTTTGTCATGGGCGCGGAATCATGGTACAATGGCTGTAAGGACAGCCGCTGGATTTCACGGCACGGCGGCCGCGTGACATCTCAATGAACAAGACGGGGAGTGGACCCATTGAAACGATGCTTCATTTTTGCCGCAGGCACCTATTACGGCCTGCGGGAGCGGCCCCAGACAGGGGACCTGGTGCTGGCGGCGGATGCCGGGTATCTGGCCTGCCGCCAGGCGGGGATCACCCCGGATCTGCTGCTGGGAGACTTTGACTCCATGGATCAGCCTGCGGACTTTGACCATGTCCGCCGGGTGCCGGTGGAGAAGGATGACACGGACACCATGCTGGCTGTGAAGACGGGGCTGGAGCAGGGCTGCGGCGAGTTTTACATTTACGGCGGCACCGGCGGCAGGCGGCTGGACCACACCCTGGCCAATCTGCAGACACTGCTGTATCTGCGCCGCCATGGGGCCAGGGGATACCTCTATGACAATGATTTTGTGTGGACGGCTGTGGAGAATGAGACCATCACTGTGGAGCAGACGGTGGAGTGGGGCCTGCTCTCCGTCTTCTGCCTGGGTGCACCGGCCTCCGGCATTGACGAGAAGGGTGTGCAGTATCCCCTCTCCCACGCCTCCCTTTCGGCGGAGTTCCCCCTGGGCGTCAGCAACCACATCATCGAGCCCAAGGCCCGGATCACCGTCCGGAAGGGCGCCCTGATCGTGGGGTGGGAGCTGCCGCTTAGTGGCGTTGTTTCCGAGATAAAATAGCGTGCCGGACAAAGTTCAGTTGCGGCGGCAAGAAAGTTATTGTATAATAGAGACAGCGGAAAGGTCGACCTTTCCGAAAGAACACCGATGACCGTGGGACCAGGGTTGGGCACGGCAGTCAAGGAGGAACTTGCCATGGCAAAATTTACCGTGAACGGCCGGGCCGTGACAGTGGAAAACAACCAGAAGCTGCTCCGCTACCTGCGGGATACCCTGCATCTCACCAGTGTAAAGGACGGCTGCAGCGAGGGCGCCTGCGGCACCTGCACAGTGCTGATCGACGGTAAGCCCACCAAGGCATGCATCCCCCAGACCGATAAGCTGGAGGGCAAGTCCATCGTCACGGTGGAGGGGCTGACCGATTTTGAAAAGCAGGTCTATACCTACGCCTTCGGCATGGCGGGGGCGGTTCAGTGCGGCTTCTGCATCCCCGGTATGGTGATGAGCGCCAAGGGATTGCTGGATATGAATCCCAATCCTACCCGGGAGGAGGCGGCCTACGCCATCCGAAACAATATCTGCCGCTGCACCGGCTATGTGAAGATCATTGATGCGATTCTGCTGGCCGCCGAGCTGTTCCGCAAGGGCGAGGTGCCGCCGGCTCCCGCTGATTGGTCCCTGGGGCAGCGGGTGCCCCGGGTGGACGTGGAGGAGAAGGTCACCGGCACCGGCATCTATCCCGACGACATCTATCTGGACGGCATGATCTACGGCAGCGCCGTCCGGTCCCAATACCCCCGGGCCCGGGTGCTGGCCATCCACACGGAGGAGGCCAGGGCCCTGCCCGGTGTGGTGGGGGTCTTTACGGCGGAGGACATCCCCGGGCAGAACAAGGTGGGCCATTTGGTGAAAGACTGGGACACCATGATCGCCGTGGGGGATATCACCCATTACTTGGGTGACGCCATCTGCCTGGTGGCGGCGGAGACACCGGAGATCCTGGCCCAGGCCAAGGCCCTGGTGAAAGTGGACTATGAGGAGCTGCCCATGGTCCGCAGTCCCCGGGAGGCCATGCTGCCAGACGCTCCCCTGGTCCACCGGACCGGGAACCTGCTGACCCACAAGCACATCCAGCGGGGCAACCCGGCAGAGGCCATCGCCAAATCGAAGCATGTGCTGACCCAGCACTTCTCCACACCCTGGACGGAACACGCCTTCCTGGAGCCGGAGTGCGCCGTAGCCTATCCCGACGGGGACGGGGTCATGATCCTCTCCACAGACCAGGGCGCCTACGACACCCAGCACGAGACCATGGGGATGCTGGGATTGCCGGCGGAAAAAGTGAAGGTCCGCAACTGCCTGGTGGGCGGCGGCTTCGGCGGCAAGGAGGACGTGACGGTCCAGCACCACGCCGCCCTGATCGCGTACCTGACCAAGCGCCCGGTGAAGGTGAAGCTCACCCGGGCGGAGAGCATTCTGATCCACCCCAAGCGCCACCCCATGGAGATGGAGTTCTCCATCGGCTGCGACGAGAACGGCATCATCCAGGGCGTGGCCGCCGAGGTCATCGCCGACACCGGGGCCTACGCCTCTCTGGGCGGGCCGGTGTTGGAGCGGGCCTGCACCCACGCCGCCGGTCCCTACAACTACCAGAATTTTGAGATCGACGGCTGGGCCTATTATACCAACACCCCCCCCGCCGGGGCCTTCCGGGGCTTCGGTGTCACCCAGACCTGCTTCTGCATCGAGAGCCTCTTAAACCAGATGGCGGACATCGTGGGCATTACCCCCTGGGAGATCCGCTACCGCAACGCCATTCGCCCGGGACAGGAGCTGCCCAACGGCCAGATCGTAGACAACTCCACCGGCCTGGTGGAGACGCTGGAGGCGGTGAAGCCCTATGTGGAGAATAACCAGTACGTGGGCCTGGCTTGCGCCATGAAGAACGCCGGCGTGGGCGTGGGCATCCCGGACACCGGCCGGTGCCGCCTGGTGGTGGAGGACGGCAGGCTCCACATCTTTGCCGGTGCCTCCTGCATCGGCCAGGGCCTGGGCACGGTGCTGACACAGATGGTCTACGAGCAGACGGGCATTCCCCGGGACAGGATCGTCTACGAGCGGTCCAACACCTACTGCGCGCCGGACTCCGGCACCACCTCCGGCTCCCGCCAGACGCTGTTCACCGGCGAGGCGGTCCGCCGGGCCTGCCAGGATCTGAAGGAGGCCATGGGGGCCTCCGGCGGTCTGGACGCCCTGAACGGTCAGGAGTTCTATGGCGAATACCTGGGAAAGACGGACCCTCTGGGGGCCCCGGTGCCCAACCCCGTCAGCCACGTGGCCTACGGCTACGCCACCCAGGTGTGCATCCTGGACGACGAGGGGAAAATCCGCCAGATGGTGGCTGCCCACGATGTGGGCAAGGCCGTGAATCCCCTGTCCATCGAGGGGCAGATCGAGGGCGGCGTGGTGATGAGCATGGGCTTTGCCCTGACGGAGCGGTATCCCCTCACGGACTGCAGGCCCACCGCCAAATACGGCACGCTGGGCCTGTTCCGGGCCAACCAGATCCCGGAGATCACCCCCATCATCGTGGAAAAAGCGGGACTGAACGTGGCCTGCGGCGCCATCGGCATCGGCGAGATCACCTCCATCCCCACAGCCCCAGCCATTGCGGACGCCTACTACCGCTACGACGGCAAGTTCCGTACCAGTCTGCCCCTGGAGGGCACGCCTTACAGCCGTAAATAACAAGCGCCGCGGCGGTACTTCCGCCGCGGCCTGTCCGAATCTGCGTTACCCCCGCTCTCGCACTGTCACATGGACGGTGTCTCCGGGCTGCTTCCCGATTTGGGCCCGGATGTCCTTGCGCATCCCCAGGATGTGGCCGGGAGTGCCCATCCGCACCAGGCTCCCCGCGTAGGGGACGCCGTCAAAGGTGGCAGCCACCTTGACTCGGCCCTTACCGAATAGCGCCTGTACGTCATGGGGGAATTCTACATAGGCTCCGTCGATGTCCGGAACTTTCCGGATCACCGCATCGAATTCATAGACGGTTGGATTCATACCTGCTCCTCCGCTTTCAATTCCTCCAGGGCTTGGGCGGTATCCACGTCGTGGAGCTCCTCCGCCGGGACTTCCAGAAGAAGGAGATCCGCCTCGTGCCGCCGGATAACGGTGTTGCCGCCGTGGTCCTCCCGCAGCTCCAGCAGCTCCGGAAAGAACCGGGCAGGGAAGAGGCAGGGATTACCCCGCACGCCGCCGTGGCCCAGAGCCACGATCTTCTCCGGCCGGGTGCGCCAGCGGTCCACCAGCTCTGCCACGCTCTCACGCCGCAGCAGCGGCTGGTCACTGACCTGGAACAGCACCCCGTCACAGTCCCGCAGAGCCGTCAGGCCCAGTTCGATGGTGTGGCTGATGCCGTAATCCGGGTGGGGATTGTGGATGGCGGCGAAGTGGAACTCCCCGGCCAGCCGCATGACCTCCGGGTATTGAGTCACCACCACGACTTTGTCAAACTTCTCGGCCGGGACGGCTTCCAGCGCCCGGAGGATGAGACTCCTGCCCCGCAGCTGGGCGGCCAGCTTATTTTCCCCAAACCGCCGGGCGTTGCCGGCGGCCATGACCACACAACCGATTTTCGGCTTGTTTTCCACATCCATCACCTCATTTTATCAGTAGTATATCCGCTTTCGCCGTGTCCAGTCAATGGACGGCGGAACTTTGATCAAAAAAGGAGGCTTGCCTGATGAGTAAAAGCGTCGGCAAAAGCGTCACCCGTGTGGACGCCTATGAAAAAGCCACGGGCCGCGCCAAGTATGTGGCGGACCTGTGCGATCAAAGCGCCCTGGTGGCCAGGATCCTGCACGCCACTATCGCCCACGGCTACGTGAAGTCCATCGACACTACGGAGGCTGAGGCCGTTCCCGGTGTGGTGAAGGTCCTGACTTGCTTCAACGTGCCCGATTACCGCTTCCCCACAGCGGGACACCCCTGGTCCACAGATCCCGCCCACCAGGACGTGGCGGACCGGCTGCTGCTGAACCATCACGTGCGGTATTACGGCGACGACATCGCCGCCGTCATCGCGGAGAACGAGATAGCTGCCGCTCAGGCCGTCCGGGCGCTGAAGGTGGAGTATGAGGAGCTGCCCTTCGTTCTGGACGTGCAGAAGGCCATGGAGCCGGATGCCCCACAGATCCACGAGGACTGCCCCGGCAATGTTCTGAAGCACACAGATATCCGCAGAGGCGACTATCAGACCGCCATCCAGGAGCCGGGCCTGATCCGGGTGGAGGGCTGGTACGACACCCCCACTGTCCAGCACTGCCACATTGAAAACCACGGCTGCTTCGCCTATGAGGAGGCGGGCCGGGTGGTGGTGGTCACCTCCACCCAGATCCCCCACATCATCCGCCGGGTGGTGGGGCAGGCACTGGGTCTGCCCTGGGGCAAGGTGCGGATCATCAAGCCCTACATCGGCGGCGGCTTTGGCAACAAGCAGGACGCTCTGTACGAGCCTTTGTGCGCCTGGCTCTCCACCCAGGTGGGGGGACGGCTGGTGCATCTGGAGTGCAGCCGGGAGGAGACCTTTGTCTCTAACCGGGTCCGCCACGCCATCCGCACCCACATCATCTCCTACGTCCGGCCGGACGGCACCCTGGTGGCCCGGAAGTTTGAGGCCTGGTCCAACCAGGGGGCCTACGCCTCCCACGGCCACAGCATCGTGGCCAAGGGCATGGGCGCCTTCCCCCAGCTCTACCCCTGCGACAATTTGGAGTGCGACTGCTGGACGGTCTACACCAACCGCCCCGCCGCCGGCGCCATGCGTGGTTATGGGATCCCCCAGGCCATGTGGGCCGGGGAGTGCCACATCGACGATATCTGTCAGGCTATCGGGATGGAGCCTATGGAATTCCGCCGGAAGAATCTGATGCCGGTGGGGTATACCGACGGCTTCTCCAGAAACGAGTTGTACGCCGACACCTTCAACCAGTGCATGGACAAGGGAATGGCGATGCTGGATTACCAGCGGAAATATCGGGAATACCAGAACCAGACTGGCCCTGTCCGTCGGGGCGTGGGCCTTGCGGTGTTCTGGTACAACACGGCTGTGTGGCCCATCTCGCTGGAGTCCTCCTCCTGCCGGATGGTGCTGAATCAGGACGGCTCCCTCCAGTTCCAGACCGGTGAGACGGAGATCGGACAGGGCTGCGACACCGCCTATTCCCAGATGGTGGCGGACGCGGTGGGTATTCCGGTGGAGGACGTCCATGTGGTGTCCACCCAGGACACGGACGTGACGCCCTTCGGCACCGGTGCCTACGCCTCCCGGCAGACGTACATCGGCGGCTTCAGCATCATGCAGACAGCCCTGGCCCTGCGAGAGCGGATTTTGCAGATCGCCCATGAGCAAACCCGGATGCCGGTATCTGTTCTGGATCTGGTGGATGGCAAGATCATCCGCAAGGAGGACGGCCGGGTCCTCAAGACTCTGGGCGAGCTGGCCACAGAGAGCCTCTACTCCCTGGAGCACAGCCAGCACATCACCGCCGAGACCACGGCCCAGATCAAGTCCAACGCCTACTCCTTCGGCTGCTCCTTCGCAGAGGTGGAGGTGGACGTCCCTCTGTGCAAGGTGAAGCTGCTGAATCTGGTCAACGTCCACGACTGCGGCACCCTCATCAACCCGGCGCTGGCAGAGGCCCAGGTCCACGGCGGCATGTCCATGGCCATCGGTTACGGCCTCAGTGAAGAGCTGAAGTTCGACGAGAAGACCGGAAAGCCCCTGAACAACAATCTGCTGGACTACAAGCTGTCCACCTTTATGGACCATCCCACGCTCCAGGCGGCGTTCGTGGAAAACCCGGAGCCCACCTCTCCCTACGGCACCAAGGCCCTGGGCGAGCCCCCGGCCTGTTCGCCGGCGCCGGCCATCCGCAACGCCATCCTGAACGCCACAGGTGTGGCCTTTGACGCATGCCCTATCACGCCCCATGTCCTCTACCGCGGGTTCAAAGAGGCTGGGCTGATCGAAGACTAAAGGAGGGAACCACTCATGTATGATATGAAAGCCCTGTATCAGGCGGAGAGCGTTCAGGACGCGGTGGCCCTCCGGGTGGCCCATCCGGATGCCCAGATCATCGCCGGCGGATCCGACGTGCTGGTGCAGATGCGGGAGGGCAAGCGGGCCGGGGTGGAGCTGATCTCCATCTACGGGCTGGATGAACTCCGGGGCGTGACCCTGGAGGCAGACGGCACCCTGCGGATCGGCTCCCTCACCAGCTTTTCCCACATTACCCGGGATCCCCTGATCCAGAAATACCTCCATGTTTTGGGAGAGGCCGTGGACCAGGTGGGCGGTCCCCAGATCCGCAACATCGGCACCATCGGCGGTAACACCTGTAACGGTGTCACCTCCGCGGACTCCGCCTCCACTCTCCACGCCTACGACGCCATTGTGGAGCTGACGGGACCGGACGGTATCCGCCGCCAGCCCATCCGGGAGTTCTACATCAGGGCAGGCAAGGTGGATATCCGTCCCGGCGAGATCCAAACGGCCATCCTGATCGAAAAAGACAGTTATACTGACACATTTGGCCACTATATAAAGTATGCCATGCGGAATGCCATGGACATCGCCACCCTGGGAACCTCTGTGAACGTCCGCCTTTCCGCCGACAAAAAGACCGTGGAGCGGGCGAGAGTGGCCTTCGGCGTGGCGGGGCCGGTGCCCCTGCGGGCGGCGGCTGCGGAGGAACTGGCCGCCGGACAGCCGGTGAGCCTGGAGCTGGCGGATCGCTTTGCCCAGGCGGTGAAGGAGGACATCAATCCCCGGGACTCCTGGCGGGCGGCCAAGGATTTCCGGATGCACATCGCGGTGGAGAGCGCCCGGCGGGCGTTCATCGAAGCGGTGAAGCTGGCGGGAGGTGACCTGTGATGGAAAAGCATGTGATGCAGTATCAGACTGTTCACTTCAATCTGAACGGCAAGGACGTGGAACGCACGGTGGACGTGCGGGCCAGCCTGACGGACATGCTCCGCAACGACTTCCGGATGACCTCCGTGAAGAAGGGCTGCGAGGTGGGGGAGTGCGGCGCCTGCAACGTCCTGATCGACGGGGAGGCATACAACTCCTGCATTTATCTGGCCGTGTGGGCGGAGGGCAAGCACATCCGCACCCTGGAAGGGCTGCTGGGCCCTAACGGCGAGCTCAGCGACATCCAGCAGGCCTTTGTGGACGAGGCGGCCATCCAGTGCGGCTTCTGCACGCCGGGCTTTATCCTGACGGCAGTGGAGATCCTGGAGAGCGGCAAGGAGTACACGGACGATGAATTGAGAAAACTCCTCTCCGGCCACCTGTGCCGCTGCACCGGGTATGAGAATATCCTCCGGGCGGTGAAAAAGACCATGTACAAGCGCCTGGGCAAGCCCATGCCGGAGGCGTGAGATCTTCAAAAGCAACCCGGCCGCGCACAGCGGCCGGGTTGCTTTTTGGGGGATGCGCGGCAGAACGGTTTTCTTTTCCCGGGAATTGTGTTATACTGGCACCAGATGAAAAAGGGGAGGGAATGCCATGGCCCGCAAGACCTATACGGAGGAGGACCGGGCCCGGGTGCGGCAGGCTCTGCTGGACACGGGGCTGAATATGGCCGTAAGCAAGGGTCTGAAGGGGCTGCACTTGGCGGAGCTCGCCGCGGCGGTGGGGATTTCCAAGCCCTATTTCTACACGTTTTTTGACTCGCTGGAGGATTTTTCCCTCCAGATGATGGAGGAGCAGCGCTGCCGTCTGCTCCGGCTGCTGGAACAGGAGCTGGCCCGGCCGGAGGGGACCTGGGAGGAGCACGTGGAGTCTTTTTTCCGGACGATCCTCCGCCACCGGGAAAACGGCATCCTGGTGATGACCCAGGGGGAGGAGGCGGATCTGCACAGCCGCCTGACGCCGGAGCGATTCCAGGATTTCCGGCCCGGGCAGCGGGATTTCTTTCTGCGCCTGATGGCGCTGCTGGACATCCGGCAGGAGGACTGCGCCCCTGAGGTGCTGGCGAACCTGGTGTTCTCCTGCCTCCTGATCTATAACTCCGCGCCGGAATCCATGCCATTTCTGTTTCCTTCGCACCTGGAGGAGACGGCGGCGCTGCACGTGAAATTTTTGGTGAACTATCTGGGCTCCCTGCGCAACGCAAAAAAAGACCGCTGATGGGCGGTCTTTTTTTGTGCGCTGATAATTACCCAGTTGCGCAATCCGGTTTCTTTTGGTATGATATCTCATATATTGACCAGATAAAATAAAATGGTCAATATAAAATTGAGATATTAAAGAGGGATTGTCATGGGAATTTTCGGAAAACTCTTCAAGGGACCTGAAATTGACCAGGCCAAAAGCGCGGACAGCAAACAGAAGATGCGCCGCCTGTTTGACAGCGTGGTGCCCGACGGCGGGCAGTACCAGCTGGTGGCCGCCTATACGGAGGATGCGAAGCGGTTCAACTACGGCTTGGTCCACGGCAGCAAGACTACCTACGGCAGCCTGATCGTGGGCTGGAAGGAGGGGGCGGACCCCACGGTGGTGGTCGTGCCCACAGTTCCGGACCTCTCCGGCTGCGGCGATCCGGAAATCTGCCCCCGTTCCGCAGTCAAAAAGGCCTATCAGAATAAGTACCCCACGGACGCCTTCATCATCTACCCGGATGGGCGTCACTATCTGGCCATCAACACCTTCGAGTGGCTGGAGGATGAGAAGCTGTTCATCTACGTGGACCAGGGACCGGAAGAGCAGGCCTTTGAGACTTTCTTCAAGACCTGTTACGCCACGAAGTGAGGAGCGCGTGCCATGTCGCTTTCCCTGGAGCAGGTCGGTGCCGTCCTGCTGGCCCTGGTGATTCTCTTCGCGGCGGGACGCCTCTGGTATGCACTGGTGGAGACGGCGAAGGACGCTGGTGCCCGCCGCTTTTTTTCCGGAAAACGGGAGCCCTGGCATCCCCTTCCGCCGGATGAGGGCGATTCCGGCGACGGTCCGCCCGGTACTGTTTGACGGCGGCCTCTTCTTGCGGTATAATAAAACCAACAAGGAGAGGAGGGTTCTCTATGAAAACCATCATCACCATCGGCCGGCAGTTTGGCAGCGGCGGCAAGGAGATCGGCATCCGCGTGGCCAAGGAGCTGGGCATTCCCTTCTATGACAAGGAGCTGCTGCAGGAGGCCGCCAAGAAGAGCGGCCTGTGCGAGAAGATTTTTGAAAACTTCGACGAGCGGCCCAAGAGCCTCCTGTACTCCATCGCCATGGATTCCTATATGTTTGCCCTGCCCGGCAGCGGTGTGGGTGACTCTCTGGAACAACAGGTGTATCTGGCGACTTTCAACACCATCCGGCACATCGCGGACCAAGGGCCCTGCGTTATCATCGGCCGGTGCGCGGACTACGCCCTGGCGGACTATCCCAACCACCTGAGCCTGTTTATCAGCGCACCCCTGGAGGTCCGTATCCAGCGCGTGGCCCAGCGGCAGAACCTCACGCCGGAGAAGGCCCGCCAGCTGATCCTCAAGACCGACAAGCGCCGGGCGTCCTATTACGAGTACTATTCCTCCAAGAAGTGGGGCAGTGTGGACAGCTACCACTTCTGCATCGATTCCAGCTATCTGGGCCTGGGCCGGACCGTGGAGCTGATCCAGGCCATGGTGGCCCACAAGGAGCATCCGATCCCCAGCCCCACGGAGGA
This sequence comes from Oscillibacter sp. KLE 1745, assembly GCF_000469445.2. Classification (NCBI taxonomy): domain Bacteria; kingdom Bacillati; phylum Bacillota; class Clostridia; order Eubacteriales; family Oscillospiraceae; genus Oscillibacter; species Oscillibacter sp. KLE 1745. The sequence goes on from NZ_KI271721.1 coordinate 83,451, forward strand.
GGATCCCACCCGTCCCCGGACGTAAGCGCCGCAAAACACGGAGGGACCGGAGCCGCATAGGCTCCGGTCCCGTTTTCCTGTTCAGAGAGGATAACTCCTGGGCAGGCACGGCGGCTCACGCCGCACCGGGTCATGGCCGATGGTCCAGATCCCGGTAGAAGCGGAAGGCATCCTCGAATTTCCCCTGGGCGTAGGTGCCCACATCGGCGCAGTAGGCCTCATAGGCCGCCAGAAGGCGCTCCGCCTCCGGCGTCAGCACCGCGCCGCCGCCGTGGGCACCTCCGATGGTGGAGGAGAGCAGCTTGCACCCAAACACTGTCTCAGCTGTGCGGATGATACGCCACGCCTTGGAGTAGGCCATTTCCATAGAGGCGGCTCCGGCCCGGAGGGAGTGGTGCTCCCGCACCCGCTGCAGCAGGGTGGCGATGCCGGGGCCGAAGCAGCGCTGGTCATCGTCGCTGTAAATCCGCAGCGTCACTTTCAAATGGAGCTCATTCTGTGCCATAGGGCGCCTCCTCTGTTTCTGTCCCAATCCCCCGCCGGGACCGTCCGGACACCCATCCGGGGCCCGACCTGCCGGGCGAGACCCCAATAGGCTGAGGACAGGGGTGCCGGGGTCCCGGACGGGAGATCATGTCCCTCCGAAGCGATATTCTGCTTCTATCATATCACAGGATTTGCGGTTTGCAAACCTGGAAAAATGTGATACAATCCAATGCAGGGGAGTGACCCGCTCTGCGCGGGAAGGAGGAACTATTATGGAGAAAATCAGACTGGGCCGTACCGGCCTGCTGGTGACCAAGACGGCGTTCGGTGCCCTGCCCATCCAGCGGATTTCCAAGGCGGATGCAGTGAAGCTGGTCCGCCGGGCCTGTGAGGCGGGAATCAACTATTTCGACACCGCGAATATGTACACTGACAGCGAGGAAAAACTGGGAGAGGCCCTCCACGACGTGCGGCAGAACGTGGTGATTTCCACCAAGAGCGGTGGAGGAGACAAAAAGACGGTCCAGGCCCACATTGAGCAGAGCCTCCGCAGCCTGCGGACGGATTACATCGACCTGTTCCAGTTCCACAATCCGGCGGTGCTGCCGGATATCCATGACCCGGACGGGCCCTTTGCCGCCGCACTGGAGGCCAAGCAGAAGGGCTACATCCGCCACATCGGCATCACCAACCACCGGCTGAAGGTGGCCCACGAGGCCATTGAGTCCGGCAATTTTGAGACGCTGCAGTTCCCCTTCTGCTATCTGGCCACGGAGAAGGACCTGGAGCTGGTGAAGCTGTGCCGGGAGCACGACATGGGCTTCATCGCCATGAAGGGCCTCTCCGGCGGCCTGCTGAACAATGCGGAGGCCTGCTACGCCTTTATGCAGGAGCATCCAGACGTGGTGCCCATCTGGGGCATCCAGCATGAGTGGGAGCTGGACCAGTGGCTGGAGCTGACGGAGCGGAATCCCCGCATGACGCCGGAGCTCCAGGCGGTGATCGACCACGACCGGACGGAGCTGTCGGGGGACTTCTGCCGCTCCTGCGGCTACTGCCTGCCCTGCGCCGCCGGCATCGACATCCCCCAGGCGGCCCGGATGGCCCAGCTGCTGCGGCGGGCACCCTACAAGCCCTATCTGAGCGACGAGTGGCGGGAGAAGATGCACCAGATCAAAAACTGCATCCACTGCAACGCCTGCAAGTCCCGCTGTCCCTATGGGCTGGACACCCCGGCCCTGCTGCAGAAGCAGCTGGCGGACTACGACGCGTTTTACGCCGCCCATCACAACGACTGAAAAGGAGAACCCCAGATGCTCTTCCGCAATGAGGAGTCCAGCCTGAGGCTGGATATCGTGAACTATGAATTTCCGCCGGACGGCGGCGACCCCACCAGTGACGACCGGAACTGGCTGGTGCTCCGGGCCACCTGGAACAAGGAGGACGGAGACGTGGTGAAGGATTCCAACAGCTGCCTGCTGACCCACGAGCTCCAGAGCATGAGCGCCGGGCTGAAAGTGCTGAAGGCTGGAATCCGGGATGTGTACGTCAGTGACTTTCAGGAGAACTTTTATTTCTCCGTCGGCGCCCGGGCATTGGGAGACGGGACCTTTGAAGTGGTGGTGTCCTTCTATCTGCCCAACACCATGGACGGGGACGACACCGCTGAGATCACCTGCACCATGGACCAGAAGGAGATGGAGGCGCTGATCGGCGAACTGGACCGGCTCTGCGAAAAATTCCCGGATCGGACCTGAAAAACCCCGGAGCCCCGGTTGGAAAGAAGGTGAACAGGCTTGAACTATAAGACGAGCTATTGGCTGATGCGGATATTGGGCATCGGCGGCATTCTGGTGATGCTGATCGGCGGGATCACCGGCAGAACCGTCATCGGCGTGCTGGGCATCATCTGTGTGCTGGTTGGGACGCTTCAGATGAATTTCTTCTACCACTGCCCCCACTGCAAGCGGGATCTGCCCAAGCGGACCCTGCCCAAAACCTGCCCCTATTGCAAGAAGCCCCTGGACTGAACGGAGGGCGGCCATGGACTACAAGAAGAGTTATACGCTGCTGTGGGTGGGGCTGATTGCCGGATTCGTCCTGATGCTCATCGGCGTGTTTCTGGAGATTGGATGGCTGCTGTGGCCGGGAGCGGTGGTTGTTATGGCGGATGTTCTCCAGACGCTGCTGTTCTTCCGGTGTCCGTACTGCGGCGGACACTGGGATCCCCGGGGCGGCATTCCCCACTACTGCCCGGAGTGTGGGGAGTACATTCGGTAAAAATCCTGTCATACTGGCAAAACAAGGCCGCTCTGCGTTTGCAGAGTGGCCTTGCGGTTGTGTCGAACAAGCGGCAGCTCGTTCGACAAGATCAGGGCGCCGCTTCCGCGGCACCCTGATCCGGCTTTTCGTTTTTTACTTACTCCGCCTTGGGGCCGGCGGCTACCAGGGCCTTGCCCGCCTCGTTGGCGGCATACTTGGAGAAGTTCTTCACAAAGCGAGAGGCCAGATCCTTGGCTTTGGTATCCCACTCGCCGGCGTCCGCGTAGGTGTCCCGGGGGTCCAGGATGGCGGGGTCCACACCGGGAAGAGCGGTGGGCACCTCAAAGTTGAAGTAGGGGATGGTCTTGGTGGGAGCAGTCAGAATAGAGCCGTCCAGAATGGCGTCGATAATGCCGCGGGTATCCTTGATGGAGATGCGCCTGCCGGTGCCGTTCCAGCCGGTGTTCACCAAGTAGGCCTTGGCACCGGACTTCTGCATCTTCTTTACCAGCTCCTCGCCATACTTGGTGGGATGCAGCTCCAGGAAGGCCTGGCCGAAGCAGGCGGAGAAGGTGGGAGTGGGCTCGGTGATGCCCCGCTCGGTGCCGGCCAGCTTGGAGGTGAAGCCGGACAGGAAGTAGTACTGGGTCTGCTCCGGGGTCAGGATGGAAACAGGGGGCAGCACGCCAAAGGCGTCGGCGGACAGGAAGATCACATTCTTGGCGTCGGGTCCGGCGGACACGGGTCGCACGATCTTCTCAATGTGGTCGATGGGATAGGAAACGCGGGTGTTCTCAGTGACGGAGTCGTCGGCGAAGTCGCAGTGGCCGTTCTCGTCCACAGTCACGTTCTCCAGCAGGGCGTTGCGCTTGATGGCGTTGTAGATGTCGGGCTCGGCGTCCTTGTCCAGGTTGATGACCTTGGCGTAGCAGCCGCCCTCAAAGTTGAATACGCCGTTGTCATCCCAGCCGTGCTCGTCGTCGCCGATGAGCAGGCGTTTGGGGTCGGTGGACAGGGTGGTCTTGCCGGTGCCGGACAGGCCGAAGAACAGGGCGGTGTTCTCGCCGTTCATATCAGTGTTGGCGGAGCAGTGCATGGAGGCCATACCCTTCAGGGGCAGGTAGTAGTTCATCATGGAGAACATGCCCTTCTTCATCTCGCCGCCGTACCAGGTGTTCAGGATGACCTGCTCCCGGGAGGTGAGGTTGAAGATGGCGGCGGTCTCGGAATTCAGGCCCAGCTCCTGATAGTTCTCCACCTTGGCCTTGGCGGCGTTGTAGGAGATGAAGTCAGGCTCGAAGTTCTCCAGTTCCTCAGCAGAGGGCTGGATGAACATATTCTTGACGAAGTGGGCCTGCCATGCCACCTCCATGATGAAGCGGATGGCCATGCGGGAGTCGTGGTTGGCGCCGCAGAACACATCCATCACAAACAGGCGCTTGTTGGACAGCTGCTCCTGCGCCAGCTTCTTGCAGGCATCCCAAGCCTCCTGAGAGGCGGGCTTGTTGTCGTTTTTGAACTCGTCGGAGGTCCACCACACGGTATCCCTGGAGGTGTCGTCCATCACAATGAACTTGTCCTTGGGGGAGCGGCCGGTGTAGATGCCGGTCATGACGTTGACGGCCCCCAGGTCGGTGACCTGTCCCCTGTCATAGCCCTCCAGGCCGGCCTTGGTCTCCTCCTCAAACAGGAACTCATAGGAGGGGTTGCGGATAATTTCCGTGGTACCAGTAATACCATATTTACTCAGATCAATGGTTGCCATTTGAATGACCTCGTTTCTGAATAATCTTCCAGCCGGCGCGGCGGAGGGGCATTTTTCGTATCAATATCATACACGGTGCGGGAGATAAAGTCAATCTCCATCCGCCTCCCGCCCCAGCGCGGCGGAGAGGGCCGCGAAGTCCTCAAGCGTCAGCTGTTCCCCCCGGACGGCGGCAGGCAGGCCCATATCGGCGATGGCCTGTTGGATGGATTCCTTGGGAATCCCCGGCAGGGCGGCGGAGAGGCTGTTGGCCAGGGTCTTGCGCCGCAGCAGGAAGCCGCCCCGCATCACTTTGAAGAAAAAGCCCTCGTCCGCTACATCCACGGCGGGCCGCTCCCGTCGGACGCAGCGGATCACGGCGGAGGTCACCTTGGGAGCGGGGAGAAACTTCTCCGGCGGCACGTCGAACAGCAGCTCCGGCTTCATGTAGTACTGGAGGAACAGGGAGAAGGAGCCGCCCTCAGAGGAGCCCTGTGGGGCGCACAGCCGCCGGGCTACCTCCCGCTGGATCATCACCGTGAAGGCAGTAAAGCAGGGGGACTCCACCAGCTTTTCCAGAATGGGAGAGGTGACGTTGTAGGGCAGGTTGGCGCAGACTATAGGCGTGAGGCCCTGGAACTTCTCTGCCGCGATGGCCGTGAGGTCCAGTTTCAGCACGTCCCCCGGCACGACCTCCACATTCGGATAGGGGGCCATGGTCTCCGCCAGCACCGGCAGCAGGGCCCGGTCCAGCTCCACGGCCACCACCTTCCCGGCCCGCTGGGCCAACTCCGCCGTCAGGGGGCCGATGCCCGGGCCGATCTCCAGCACGCCGCAGCCTGCGTCCGCGCCGGAAGCCTCTGCGATCCGGCGGGGCACCTCCGGATCAATCAAAAAGTTCTGTCCCATGGATTTGGAGAAATGGAACCCATGCCGGGCCAGCAGGTCCCGGATGGTGTTGTAGTCACAGAGATTCATACCTGATCCCGCCTTTCTTCAGCAGTATATCAAATTTTTGCGGGGCTGCCAACCCCATCCCGGCGAGGGAATGGTCCTTGCAAAATACCGCCTGATCCGGTAAACTGGTGGCATCAAAAAATCCCCAGGAGGGATGCAGATGCGATTCATTTTTCTGGACCTGGACGACACCATTCTGGACTTCCACCGGGCGGAGCGGCAGGCGCTCTCCCAGACCCTGCGGCACTTTCATGTAGACCCCACGGACGCCGTTCTGGACCGTTATCACGTCCTGAACCGCCGACAGTGGGAGTTGCTGGAAGAGGGGAAGCTGACCCGGCCCCAGGTGTTGGTCCGGCGGTTCCAGCTGCTGTTTGATGAGCTGGGGGTCCGTGCTGCTCCGCAGGAGGTCTGCCAGCTTTATGAGGAACAACTGGCCCAGGGCCACTTCTTCGTGCCCGGCGCCCAGGAACTGCTGGAGGCCCTGCACACAAGATATGAGCTGTATCTGGCCACCAACGGCACTCCCGAGGTCCAGAACAGCCGGATCGAGAGCGCAGGCATCGCCCGCTATTTCCAAAACATCTTCATCTCCGAACAGATGGGGGCCTATAAGCCCAGCCCGGCCTTCTTCCACGCCTGCTTTGCGGCGATCCCGGACTTTGATGCGGCGGAGGCCATGATGGTGGGGGACAGCCTGACCTCCGACATCCGGGGCGCCCGGAACGTCGGCCTGCGGTCTTGCTGGTACAATCCCCAGTACCTGCCGCCCCGGCCGGACATCCCGGCGGATTATACCATCGGGGCCCTGCCGGAGCTTCCGCCCCTGCTGGAGCGGCTGTGAGCGCGATTGAAAAGAGGTCCCCCGCCAAAAGCGGGGGACCTCTTTTCAGAATGTGCCTCTGCGGGCAGTTTCATCACTCCAGGATATAGACATTGCACGTCCGCCGTCCGAAGTTGATGCACTGCTGATAGGTGTCGTAGTACAGGTCCACGATATTTCCCCGCACGCCGGTATCCGCCGCCACGGCGGTGCCGTAGACCACGGAGCCGTCGGCCGCCACGATATACATCTTAGTGCCCAGGGGGATAACGTTCTTGTCCACAGCCACGGTGCCCACCTTGACCAGAGTGCCGGTGGCGGTGGTGTAGTCAGCGCCGCCGTGGCCCGCGGTGTAAGCGGTGGCGGTCATGGACTTCACGCCGGAGAAGTTCAGAGTGGTGCCGTCTGTCAGGGTCAGGATGCCGCTGCCGTCGGCGTTTTTAGAGACGCTGGCGACGCCCGCCCTGGTGGAGGCGACGGCGGTGCCGTACTCCACGACTTCATTCACGGCGGTGCTCTCCAGCTCCTCCACGAACTGGCGGGAGATCTCCTCGCCGCCGGACCAGACCACCTCGTAGATGGAGGTGCGGACGCCGTCGGCGCCCTCCTGGACCACCTTCTCCGTGCCCTTGGGCAGGGAGGGATTGGCCACCCGCACTGTCTCGTAGGTGGCGGGCTCCTCCACTTGGTCGTAATAGGTCAGCTCGGAGGCAATGGTCAGCTCGGCGCTGTCCTCGTCCAGATCCACGGCTACCATCTCCAGGGGACTGGGGGTGATGTGGAGCCGTTCCAGCAGCTCTGCCACAGTCTCGCTGCGGGCCTTGGCGGTGACGGTGCTGCCGTCGTGCGTGACCGTGACCTCCTGTCCGGCGGTCAGGGACATGTCATAGCCGCTCTGGCCGCTGGAGAGGTACACCAGCTGAGAGGACATCTCGCCCTCCCGGACTTCCTCCTCGTTCAGCACGATGGCGGCGTCCTCCGGACCGGTGAGAATATACACGGCGTTTGCGTGATCGGTGACGATCCAGCTGGTGCAGACAACGGCGGCCAGCACAAAGAGCTGCAGACCGAACCGGGCCTTGAGGCTGTGCAGCTTTTTCTCAAAAGCATGTGTGTTCAAAATCAGATACCTCCTCAGAAAAGGTCTTCCATGCCAGTCTTCCCTGGTTTTGGAAGGTCTATACCTCGGTGTTTTCCTGAATGAAAACAACTTGTAACTTTTGTTACCGATTGGAAAACTGGGGTTAGTATACACCGGCTTCCCACTTTTGTCAAGTTTTTGTGGGGGTTACGGTGTTATGTCTCCCACTTTGCAGAAAAACAACGCGGCCGAGCTGTGCAAAAGTCTGGAGAAAAAATAAAAAAAGTAACAAATTGGTGACATAAAACCGACGCAAAAAGACAGACCCCGCGCCTGTCTGTTCAGACGCGGGACCTGTTGGGGAACCCCCTCTGTTTTCAAGGGATTCAGCGGACCTCCGGCGTGAAGCCCAGATCCTCCAGCTCGCTGACGGCTGTCTTGACGCAGTTGTCACAGCCGTCGACGGTGACAGTCTTGGTGTCCAGAGAGACAGAGAACTTCAGCTCCGCGGCGGTGAGGGCGTTGGTGATGCGCTTGACGCAGTTCTCACACATCATATCAGGGACAGAAATCGTAGTCATATTGAGTGCTCCTTTTCATTTCATCAGTTTTTGAATGGTGACCAGAAGGTCGTCCACGACCTCCAGATGTCCGTTTTGGATGTCCTGCACCACGCAGGAGTGAATATGGTTGCTGAGCAGCTCCCGGGAAAAGGCGTTCAGCGCCGACTGGATGGCGGAGACCTGGGTGAGGATGTCCGTGCAGTAGCACTCTTTTTCCACCATGCCCCGGACGCCTCGGACCTGGCCTTCGATCCGGTTCAGCCGCCGGATCAGGGAGTCGTACTCCGGGGCCTCCCGGTGCTTGTGGCGGCAGGGACAGCCTGCCGCTGTCTCCTCCGCCGGTGCCTCGGCGGCGGGGACTGCCTGCAAAGTCTGATCTTCCATATAGAATACTCCTTTTTCCCGTTTCCCGTCAAATCACAGTTTGGCCCGGCCCAGCCGCAATGCGTTGCCTACCACGCAGACGGAGCTGAGGCTCATGGCCGCCCCCGCGAACATGGGGGACAGCAGAGGGCCGCCGAAGGCGAACAGCAGGCCCGCCGCGATGGGGATACCGATGGTGTTGTAGCAGAAGGCCCAGAAGAGATTCTGCTTGATGTCCCGCAGGGTCAGCCGGGAGAGCCGGATGGCCCGGGGCACATCCTGCAGGTCCGAGCGCATCAGCACAATGTCCGCGGACTCGATGGCGATGTCGCTGCCGCTGCCGATGGCGCAGCCCACGGTGGCGGCGGTGAGGGCCGGGGCGTCGTTGATGCCGTCGCCCACCATCATCACCTTGCGGCCCTGAGACTGGAGCCGCTCCACCACGCCGGCCTTCTCCTCTGGCAGCACCTCGGCGATGACTTCGTCCACACCCACCAGGGAACCGATGTGCTCCGCCGCCGCCCGGTTGTCGCCGGTCAGCAGCACGGTCCGGATGCCCTGCCCGCGCATTTTCTGGATGGCGGCGGCGCTGGTCTCTTTCACCGGATCGGCCACAGAGATCAGGCCCAGCAGGGTGCCGCCCCTGGCGAAGTACATGGGGGTCTGGCCCTGGGCGGAGAGGCGCTCCGCATCAGATGCCAGAGAGGAGACGTCCACGCCGTGCTCCTCCAGCAATCGGCGGTTGCCGGCCAGGACGGTCTCGCCGCCCAGCACGGCCTTCAGGCCCCGGCCAGACAGGTTCTCAAAGCTCTCCGGCCGGGCGGTGCCGCCGTAGCCATGCTCTTGGGCGTAGGCGGTGATGGCGGTTGCCAGGGGATGGGCGGACACCGCCTCCACCGCCGCCGCGGCGGACAGCAGGTCGGATGCCTCACACCGATGGGGTAGGACCTCCGTCACGGCGGGGGTGCCCTCGGTGACGGTGCCGGTCTTGTCCAGCACCACCGTGTCCACGCTGTGGGTGATCTCCAGAATCTCGCCGGAGCGGATCAGGATACCATGCTTGGCCCCCAGGCCCGTGCCTACCATGATGGCGGTGGGAGTTGCCAACCCCAGGGCACAGGGGCAGGCGATGACCAGCACCGATGTGAACACCCGCAGCACAAAGGAGAAGGGCTGCCCGGCGATGGCCCAGATGACGGCGGCCAGCAGCGCGATGCCCATGACCACCGGCACGAACACACCGGCCACTTTGTCGGCGGTCTTGGAGATCGGGGCTTTCCGGCCCTGGGCGTCCTCCACGAACCGGATGATGCGGGAGAGGGTGGAGTCGTCGCCGGTACGGGTCACCTGGACGTACAGCACGCCGTTCTCATTGACGCTGCCGCCGATGACTTCGCTGCCCACGGCCTTCTCCACCGGCAGGCTCTCGCCGGTGAGCATGGCCTCATTGACGCTGCTCTCGCCCTGGGTGACGGTGCCGTCCGCCGGGACCCGGGCGCCGGGCTTCACCAGCACCACGTCGCCCACCTTCAGTTGGCTGGTGGGCACCTCCCGGCCCGTGTCCGCCAGGATGGCGGTGTCCGGGGACAGCTGCATCAGGGCGGTGATGGCGCCTTTGGTCTTCTGCATATTCCGGCTCTCCAGAAACTTGCCCAGGGACACCAGAGTCAGCACCACGGCGGCGGACTCATAATAGAGATTGTGGACGTAGCTGGGATCGTCGGAGATCAGAAAGGTCATCACCAGGCTGTACGCAAAGGAGCAGCCGGAGCCGATGGCCACCAGGGAGTCCATGTTGGGGTTGCCGTGGAAGAGGGACTTGAGGCCCCCTTGGAAGAAGTTCCGGCCGCAGTACAGCACCGGCACGGCCAGGATCAGCTGCAGCACCGCAAAATTCATGGGATGGGTGTGCATGGAGAAGAGGTCCGGCAGGGGCAGAGCTGGCAGCCCGAAGGGCAGCATCTGCCCCATGGACACATACAGCAGCACCGCGGAGAACACCGCCGCCGCGATCAGCTCGATCTTCCGCCGCTTCAGGGCGGCGGTCTCTGCATCCTCAGCATTCTGGACCGTGGCGGGGGCCGGGTGCTCCAGGTGCAGGGCGGCGCCGAAGCCTGCCTTCTCCACCTTGGCCACGATCTGCTCCTGGGTGCATTGACTTTCATCGTATGCAATGGTCATGATACCGGTGGTGAGATTCACCTCGCTGCGCTCCACGCCGGGCAGCTTCCGGGTGACCCGCTCCACGGACGCGCTGCACGCGGCGCAGTGCATCCCGGAGATGTCGTATTTTTCTTCTCGCATAGGAACCTCCAATCTGCCGGAGAGATACCCTCCGGGGGTATTCTTTCTGAGATCTACTATATACCCCTAGGGGGTATTTGTCAAGGGGGGAATTTTCGGCTGTGAAAAAATGCCGTGGAATCCGGAAAACCCCTTGACAACCGGGGGAACTATGGTATGATGAATATGAAATCTAACAAAAAATTTGTGAAACTAAAAAATTTTGTATGGTGAGGATTATGAGAGATTCGATCAAATGGGTCGCCAATCGGATGCCCAAGAGCGACGACCGGCAGCTTTCCATCATGTCCCTGGGGAACGTGGCCAAGGCTCGATTCTTCCACAGCAGCTTTCCCCAGTATTCCATCACGCCTCTGGCCCGGCTGGACGGCATGGCCAAGTACCTGGGCCTGGGCGACCTGTTCGTGAAGGATGAGTCTTTCCGCTTCGGCCTCAACGCCTTCAAGGTGCTGGGCGGCTCCTTCGCCATGGCCCGGTACATCGCCAAGGAGATGGGCAGGGACGTCAGCGAGATGACCTACGACTACCTGACCAGCGAGGCATTCCGCCAGGAGTTCGGCCACGCCACCTTCTTCACCGCCACGGACGGCAACCACGGCCGGGGCGTGGCCTGGGCGGCTCACAAGCTGGGCCAGAAGGCAGTGGTCCACATGCCCAAGGGCTCCAGCCAGGCCCGGTATGAGAATATCGCCAAGGAGGGCGCCCAGGTCACCATCGAGGAAGTCAACTACGACGACTGCGTCCGCATGGCCGCGGCGGAGGCCGCCGAGACCAAGCACGGCGTGGTGGTGCAGGACACCGCCTGGGAGGGGTACGAGGAGATCCCCGCCTGGATTATGCAGGGCTACGGCACCATGGCCAACGAGGCGGCGGAGCAGCTGCGGCAGGTGGGGATCAACCGCCCCACTCACGTGTTCGTGCAGGCCGGTGTGGGTAGTTTGGCCGGAGCAGTGATCGGATATTTCACCAATCTGTTTCCCAACGATCCTCCCACCTTCGTGGTGATGGAGGCCCGGGCGGCAGACTGCCTGTACCAGGGCGCCCTGGCAGGGGATGGACAGCCGAGGATCGTGGAAGGCGATCTCAAGACCATCATGGCGGGCCTGGCCTGCGGAGAGCCCAACATCCTCTCCTGGGACATTCTGCGCAACCATGTCTCCGCCTTCGTCTCCTGCCCGGACTGGGTCAGCGCCCGGGGCATGCGGATGCTGGGCGTGCCGGTGAAGGGCGACCCCACGGTGATCTCCGGCGAATCCGGCGCGGTGGGCATGGGCCTGATCGCGGCCCTGATGGAGACGGACGAGTACCAGGACCTGCGGGAGGCCATCGGCCTGGACCGGTTCAGCCAGGTGCTGCTGTTCTCCACGGAGGGCAACACGGATCCCATGAAGTTCCGCAAGGTGCTGTGGGACGGCGAATATCCGACGGTGTAAAAAAGAATAAAAAAGAATCGGGGGAAGCATTGCTTCCCCCGATTTATTTTAAGCAGTAATTACTCGAGTATCACTGTAAAGTGTTTCGCTTCCACTACTATCTTTTGCATACAAGGCGACAGTGGCATAATATTTTGTACCAGAATCCCCATAATAAGTTATCTTACGATAAGCAGCGTCTGTGTTTGTATCAATTAGCCCGCTACTGTAAGTCCTGACAATTTCATAATCTCCATTCGACTGCTCTTCCCAAATATAGATTGCCTTGGCGCCGAGTTCGCTCATTTTATGAGTAGCCCCAATATCAAATTCGACAATAAATTTTCCGTTTCCTTGAGGAGTTGCCCAGACTTCAGTAACCGCGAAAAAGTCACTGGCTCGTGTAGAGGCATGTGCGACTGAAACTATACTAAAGAGAAGAAGAGTCGATAAAAAAAGAGAAAAAATGCGAGTTATTGTCCGTTTCACAGATACTGACTCCTTAATAAATAGAATCAACCATCTTTTCCAAGTCCGCTATTGAAAGATTTCCTTGGATTAGAACTTCGGCATTTTCATTCACCCAAGTAACACTATAAATTTCGTTGTTATTCATTAGATAGTGCATGATATTACCTGCCGAGTATTCTATCATAGTTTCATCACTTTTTTGATATATACTAGCATATTCTTCAGGGAGAACATTATATAAAACAACTCGTATTGAAAACGAGGCATTATCAGTTTTGTATGTCCCTTGAAGCCGAATCCCATTTGAGCGTTCAATAACACTAATTTCGCCATCTGATACTGTACCTTCAGGGGCCCAGTTAGGGATTAAAGGTAAATCAGTCTCTAATGAAACAGCAAACCTCAGCCTTTGATACGGATCATCCTGCGGCGCTTCCGCTTCCTCCTGCCCCGGCGTCACAAATCCAAAGGTCTCCGCGGTCCAGTCCGCGAACGCCTGGAGGAGGTCGAACCCAAAGGCGGAGGCAGCGCCGCACAGAATCACAATGCACGCGGCCGTGATGACGGCTGCCCGCAGAATCCGGCGGCTTTTCTTTTTGGGGGAAGGGGAGGTGATTTGGTCAAGATGGGATGAGTCACGTTCCGGGAGGACCTCAGTCTCATAGGCAGAAGCCTGTCCTTGATAATTTTCCTTGAAATCCCGCCATGCGGCGTCCACGTCGACCTCCGCCGCCGGGGGATTCGCATCCCGCTGCTTCATCACCTCCATAATCGCCATGATGTAGTCCACGTCCGGCTCACCGCCGTCCGCAGCCGTGAATTCCTGCTGGAGCAGAGCCTCCAGCTCTTCGGTGCGCATTTGTTCCAGGAAAGGATACGCCGTATTTCGATCTGATGGCATCTCCGGGAACCTCCTCTGTATCTATAATGACCGTTTCGGCCCCGCTTGTTCACAGGGGCGGCGAAAAAACTTTTAGTGCCGGTTCCACTGTTTGACGAACCGCTCCTTTGAACGCTTGACCCGCATGGCCAGGGCGGACTTCTTCAACCCCATCTCCCGCGCCAGCTCCTCGTAGGTGTACTTCTCCAGATAGAGCTTCCGCAGGATCTCGTACTCCTCCGGCGTGAGGATGCTGGTGATCTCCGCCCGCTGCTGGAAATCATCCTCTGGAGAAGCGGGCATCTCACCGGCGGCCCGGATCAGGTGCTTCCGCCAGAAGCGGTCCTCTTTCAGGAGCTCTAGGACCTTATAGCGCAGGACCCGGTACAGCCATCCCGTGGGCGAGGCGCTGCTCCAAAGATCTGCCTGATGCTCCCAAGCGAAGGCGAACAGCTCCTGCACCACCTCTTCCGCACGCCCGGCGACGGAGACGTACCAGCTTCCGCCAGTCCGCAGGGCGATCTCCGCACAGCGGAGCAGGTCCGGATACAGCTTCCGGTAGAGGGCTTCAAATCGCGGTTCATCAAAAGAATCGTTATGCGCCATAGGCGTCCCCCTTCTCTTTCTATCTATCGGGGTGCCGCGCCGCTGTAAACAGACAAGATAACTGAGAAACGCGGGAAAGGGCGGGATGTGACGGGAGGAAACGGGAAAAGCGAGGATTTGCAAGGGATTCAGGCGGTACGAGGCGGGATGCCAGCGGCGAATTTCTCAAAAAACATGAGAAAAACGAGACCACTTTTTCAGCGTCGGGGATCCGGCGCTTTTTTCGTGCCCAGGATGCGGCGGCAGGCGGCGGAGCGAAAAAAAGGAACAGGCCCGGATCCCCTGTGGCGGTAGGGATCGCAGACCTGCTCCTTTGACAGTAGGCGGGGCGGGCGAAGCTGAACAATTGAAGAAGGAATTGCTATGGAAGGCAAAGCCGCCCCGTGAGAACAGTATAACAGCAGTCCGGCAGAAAAGCAAGAGGGCGGAGCGTGCTAACGGAGCGTTACAGCGTGCAAAAACGCGCGGCGGCCACCAGCGGGAAACGCCGACACGCCAAGGGATCGCGGCCATGCACGGCCGTTTTTCCCAGCGCGCGCAGAGCGTGCAAGGCGCGGACTAGAACGGTGGAAAATAGTCTAAAAGCAATGTGACATTTTTGAATAAACTTAATTTTCATGTCACATTGCTACTCCCGCAATAGTTTCCGAGATCGGTGACAAGCGAAAATGACTCACAAACAAAGTGACAAAAAATGATTTAGAACTAAACAGAAACGGCGAAAAAAATTAGGCGGTTTCGGTGTGGGCATTCCGGCCCTCACCGGGGCCGCTTTGTATTGCCGCTCCCTCCTCGGTATAAGCGGAGGAGAAAAAGCCCCTTTCCCCTTCTACATGCCGCTGGTATTTGAAAAAGACATAGTCATAGACTTCATGACGGTGCATAGGCGGGAGCAGCCGATACATCGCAACCACATCGGCCTCCTCGTCGGTCAACGGCGATTCATCACAGATAAGCCCCTGTTCCTTTTTGTAAGAAGTAAGTTTATCGCCGCTCGCATCAACGTGTGGACTCTTTAACTCCAGGAGGTAATCAGCTGATACCTCGAAAATGCGGGAAAGTGTAGCGAGAGCGGTATACCCTGGCTTGCTTTTTCCAGTCTCCCAATCTCCAACGTTTCCAGGAGATACACCTATTGCTTTAGCAAGTTGCGCCTGGGTCATGCCCTTTTTTGCACGCAATTCTTTCAACAGAACATTGAACATAGACTCCTCCACTCGATTTTGCGATTATTTCAACCGCAAAACTATTGACTTACTCTTAAATGCGAGTTATACTACAATTACGATTTAACCATAAATCAAAAAAAATATACCACACCGCAGGCAAAAAGGAAAGAGCAGAAGGGGGATAGGTATAGAAGGAAGCTGCGGTAGAGTAAAAGCGAGCGGCGAGGGCTTTCACCCCCTTTCAATTATTTAGTTTGAAGCATTTCAATTTTAGTACCCGGTGCTCTTTTGGCACCATACATCATTTCGATGTGCTCCCGCACCCCTCCCGGGCTCCCAGCCCATGAGAGACGATACACGGGATTTCCTCCGGCCGGGCGAGAGACAAACTCCGCACGACACGCATCGCCGTCTATCAGGCCATACATGAGCGTCCATCTCATGACATGGCCCTCCAGGTGAGGCAACGGAGAAAACGACCATATCCCATTACGCTGGCAAAAGCGAATGAGAGTCTTCAAAGATTTTACTTTTTTCATTTCAGGCAGCCCTCGCCGCCCGCTTTTACTCTACCACACCTTCCGCCGGATGAAAAGCAGCAGATCAAGCGCAGAAGCGCGGGAACAAGTACATACAAGCGTCATGGGGCGTGAGCCAGCGGCGGGGCGTTTTCAGAAAAGGAGACGCGCCAATGGATAAGACAACTAAGATCCTGCTGGACTACACCAGCGGGAAGACCCCCCTGGAAGAGACCAATCACGCGCTGGAGGACGCCGGCTCCGATATCCAGCTGAACCCGGCAAAGAACCTGTTCACACCGGAGGAGCTTCTGGCAACGCACACCGGCGAGACGCCGGAGGAGGCGGAAGGCTACGGCCTGCTGGACACCGGAACCGGGAGCATGGAAAAGGTCCATGTGACGGCGGGCGTGCTGGACAGCGCCGTCAACGAGGTCCTGCCCGACGGCGGGACGAACATGACCGCCTACGTGCTGATCGGCGGGCAGAGGTACGAGGTGAAGGGCGCCGCCCTGACCGCGTGCTGACCCCAGCCGCCAGCGGCGGCAGAGCTTAGAAACCATACACAGCTCCGCCGCTGGCTCACGTCCCATGACGCGGGAAGAGGAGGCAGGCATGAGACACGGAAAGAAGCCGACCAGGAAGCAGAAGATCCGGCTGGGCCGGGTGGGCCTCTCGCCGGAGAACTGGCTGATCGTGCGGGAGAAGCCCAGCGGGGAGCTGGTGATCCTGCACAAGCACACGGACCGGATCCGGGTGATTCCGTCCGGGGTGGGCTGAAAGAGAGTTCACATAAGCCGAAACGCCCTCCGGGGCGTCATCGGGGGGAGCCCTCCCCCGGTCTGAAGATGGCAGGGCACGAAGAAAGGAAGGCACAGGAGCATGAGAAAGGTCAAGAAGATCAACGGGTATCTGGTGGTCCGGTTCAACGAGCGGGAGAAGCAGGGATACCCTCAGCTGGGCAGCTTCGGCGTCATTGACGCAGAGATGTACACGGGATGCATCGACACAGACCTGGGGGCAATGGAATACGAGGACGCCGACACGCTGGAGGTTGCCGTAGAGCAGGCCCGGGGCCTGGAGTCGGAGCAGGATTACAGCGGCGATCCGCCGGTCTGCACGCTCATTGTGGAGGCCGCAGACGAGACAACGGAGGAGGAAGTGGATCCGCAGCTGATGATCGCCGGCTTTGAGAACAGCCTGCAGGAGCAGGCGGCGCACGGCTGCAGGGATGTGGACGCACGGACGGCGGCGCACGAGCTGTACGGCTACAAGGCCGCACTTCGGGACCTGGGCCTGCTGGAACCGGAGGAGGTGCGGGCGCACATCTGCGACCACGTGTGCCCGGCGCCCCAGGAGGCCCGGGATCAGGAGGAGCTGGACCGCATCTGTGAGAGCTGCGAGCGGTTCGAGCCGCCGAGGGACACCTTCCGGCACCTGGACCCGGCCCTGCGGGGCGCCCCGCCCGTGCGGGCCGCCTACCGTCTGGGGCTGGCACTGGAGCGAGACTGCCCGGACAATGACTGCCGGGTCTACCGCAACATCTTCCGCACAGCCCGGGAGCTGGACACGGCGCTGGACGGGCTGGACGAGGACGGCGCCCCGGCGCTGTACCTGCGGAAGGCCCTGCGGGAGCGGGTGTCCGAGCTGAAGGAGATGTACACGGAGAACCATGCGGTCCGCAAATATCGCGGAGCGTGTGCTGGAGGGGGCGCATTATGACTGGACTAGAGCTGCTGAGGACCACTGACACCACGGTGGAAGAGATCGCGGACATCATCTCCGAGCACTGCCCTCCCGTCACCCCCGGCAGCTGCGACCAGCTCTCCTGCCGGGCCTGCTGGCTGGCGTGGCTGACCGCAGGAGAGCCACCAAAAGAAAAGGGACCGTCCGACAAACGGACGGCCCCGGGCGAGGAAGGGCTGCATCCCAACCTCACCGAGTACCTGCGAATGGAGAGGCGGACCCAGCGCGAAACCAAGCAAATCCTCAATCGGCTTGCTCGACATGAACCTGGGTCACAATGTCCACATACTCCTCAAGACGGCGAAGCAGGAACTCCTTGAATTTCTCACGGTCGAGAACGCCATTCTCAGCGAGAAAATCAACGAGCGCCCAAAATTCCGGGGAGTTTGTGAGCCGCTTCTCAAGCACAGCATCGGCAAAGTCGTTGCCGGATCTCAGCTTGAAATCATCCATCACAGTCACCCCCTCTCCGGGCCGGCAGGCCCTAGCTCCATTATACAGGACGGGAGCGGGGATGAAAAGAGCGCAGCAGGGACAAGGAAAATGAGAAAGAGCGGCCCGGGCGCCCGGGCAGGAGGAGAGACATGAGACAACAGAACAAGCGGCTCACCCCCTTCGGGCGGCTGGTAAGCAAGGCGCTGATCGACCGGGACATGACGCGGAGGGCGCTGGCGGCGGCAGTGGGGATCAGCCCGCAATATCTAAGCTATATTTTGAACGGAACGCGGTCCGGGAAGCGGTACATCGAAGCCATCGCGCAGGTGCTGGAGCTGGACCAGAAGCAGGTCGGGAAGACCACGGCGGCCTGACGGCAAAGGGGGGAGACAGGTGCAGGAGACATATATCACGTTGGAAGAAGCCGCCCGCTTTGAGGGAATTAAATACAATACACTTATTCAAAGGATGAAGCGCAATCCGGCGCGGTACAAGACGCGGACGGAGGCCCGGGAGGGCGGCGGGAAGGAGCTTGTGCTCCTGTCCACGGCGAGCCTGAGCCAGAAGGGGCGGCGGGCCTACCGGGCGCAGATCCGGGCCATGGCGGAGCCGGAGGAGGCGGGAGAGGCGGCGCCCTGGTACGTGGAAGCGGACCTGGGGAGCTTCATCGAGCAGCACAAGCGGGCGTACTACGAGGCGGTGGAGCTGGCGCGGCGGGTGCAGGAGTTCATCGACTACACCGGCCCGGAGCGGACGGCCCACGCGGAGCGGCTGGCGGTGAGTCTGGGCGTGAGCCCGCAAACCCTGTACCGCTACACGCAGAGCGTGCAGGAGGCCGGCGTCTGGGCGCGGAAGCTGGAGGAAGCGGACGGGCACGGCCGGGACTACTTCCGGGCGCTGGCGCTGTGCCGGAAGCCCCGGGAGAAGGCCACGTTCCCCAGCCTGACGGAGGAGCAGAAGGCCATCATCCAGAACATCTGGTTCGACCGGGACTTCGCGGACAACGGCTGCACGGTGGAGATGCTGTACGAGGCGTTCCAGCAGCAGGGCGCGGCCCGCGGCTGGGAAAGCGTGCCGAGCTGCAAGACAGTGGGGCGGTATGTGCGGCACCTGATGGAGCTGCCCGCGGCGGAGAGCGCCCGGTATCTGGCGGCGAACGGGCTGCGGGAGTGGAAGAACAAGAAGGAGATCAAGGGCAAGCGGAACAGCAGCACGCTGGAGGTGATGGAGTATCTGGTGGCGGACGCGCACACGTTCGACGTATGGGTGTCGTACACGACGCCCAACGGGAAGCAGAAGGCCATCCGGCCGGTGCTGGTAGCCTGGGAGGACATGAAGACGCGGCGGCTGCTGGGCCCGATCCTGTGCGAGCACTCCAACACGCAGATCGTGAAGGAGTCGTTCATCAAGGCGTGTTACGACGGGGGCGCAGTCCCCAAGCATGTACACACGGACAACGGCAAGGACTTCGCCAACCTGGAGACGCTGGGACAGGACCGGAGCATCCGGGCCATGGACCGGGCGGCTATGGATGCGGAGATGAAGGGCTTCTATCTGGCAATGGGGGCGAAGGACTGGTCCCGCTCCCTCCCCTTCCAGCCCTGGGACAAGCTGATCGAGCGGGCGTTCGGAACATTCTGCAAGCGGTATTCCCGGAAATTCAAGGCGTACACGGGGACCCTGACGGGGAGCCGGACGGACGCGAAGCGGAAGAAGGACATCGACGGGATGCTGGAGCGGGGCGAGCTGCTGACGCTGGAGGAGTTCTACGGGCTTCTGGTGGAGTTCCTGGAGACATGGTACGACAGGCACGAGCACCAGGGGCTGAAGGCGGCGGGAGAGCGGTGGACCAAGCCGGCGGAGCTGTGGGAGCACGCGCCGCACTATGAAAAGGCCGTGCCGCCCCGGGAGTACGCCCTGATGCTGCTGATGAAGCCGGGGCGTGCGAAGGTGAATAGCCAGGGCATCCGGCGGAACAACCTGCTCTACACGGCGGACGAGCTGTGCCACTATGTAGACAAGTGGGTGAACATCCGCTGGGATCCGGAGGACGTGACGCGGCTGTACGTGTACGACAAGGACGGCCGCCGGATCTGCGAGGCACGGACGGCGGAGCTGCTGGAATTTGGAGACCGTGTATCCGAGGAGGCGCTGGAGGCGCTGCACAAGCGGAAAAAGCGGCAGCTGCGCGGGACCCGGGAGTTTCTGGACCAGATGCAGACCCCACCGGAGGCGCGGGGGCTGTGCGGGCCGCAGGCCACGGCCGGCAAGCTGGACCTGACCATCGGCCACACGGCGCGGCCGAAGGTGGTGAGCCTGCCGGTGGACAAGGAGTTCCGCGGGACAATGGCCCCGAAGAAGCAGAAGGCGGGCGGCAGCGGCGGCGCGTTCCTGGACACGAAGGCCGGGGCGGCGCTGAAGCGGCTGAAAGCCATGAACGAATGACAGGAGGAGCAATATGGAAGGCAGAGAGCAGACCGGGCGTGTGAACCACGCACTGGCGGAGCGGATCAATCAGTACATTCTGGAGCAGAAGAGCAGCATCGCGGCGATCTCCAAGGAGATCGGCTACAGCCGCACATCGGTCAGCCGGTATTTGAGCGGGAAATATGATTCCTGCGCGAGTACGATGGAGGAGAAGCTGGCGGAGTTCCTGGCGGCGCACACCGGCGAGACAGTGGAGGCCCCGGCCGCCCCGGCCCGGAGCGGGAAGCGGCCCAGCTTCTATGAGAGCAAGGACGCCCGGTCCATTCTGGGCGTGTGCCAGAGCTGCCAGGAGTACACAGGGCTGGGGATCGTGGTGGCGAAGAGCGGGTTCGGCAAGACCTACGCCCTGCGGCAGTACGCGAAGCTGGGGCGTGTGGCGTACATCGAATGCGACGACACCATGAGCAGCCGGGATCTGGTGGAGGCCATCGAGCGGAGAGTGGGAATCCCCAGCGGGTACGGGACCATCTGGAAGCGGGTGAACGGGATTCGGGAATTTTTCAACGCGAACCGCGGGTATCTGCTCATTATCGACGAGGCGGACAAGCTGGTGAGCAAGTACACGCAGAAGAAGATGGAGGTGCTGCGGGGGATCTTCGATCAGAGCGACGTGGGTCTGGTGATCGCCGGGGAGCCGAAGCTGGAGGCGGCGATCAAGACCTACCTCACACGGATGGCGAACCGGGTGGACTTCTACACGCAGCTGGGCGGCCTGTCGCCGTCCGAGGTGGAGGGATATGTGTCCGACCTGGATGTGACGCCGGAGGCGATGGTGGAGCTGAAATCCCGGGCCTGCAATCCGCAGACAGGATGCTTCCGCCTGCTGGACCGGACGCTATCCAACGCGCAGCGCATCCTGGCAGAGACACAGACGGCGACGATCACGCCGAAGATCATCCAGCAGGCGTCGGCGATGATGATGCTGTGACGGGAGGCCGGGACAATGAACATGAGAAAGCAGAGGCTCATGGGCGCGGGACTGCTGGCGATCTCAGCGGCCATGGCGGCCCTGGCCTGGATGGGAAGCACCCCGGAGGAACGGGACATCACGGCGGCCGTGCTGCTGGCCCCGCTGGGGGTGTGGCTGCTGGTAACAAAAGAGTATGTCCTCTATGACAGCGGGACGGCGCCGGACGCCGCCCGCTATCGTGGACGCAGAAGCAAACGCAAGAAAGGAGCATGGATCACATGGCAAGGAAACGGGTTATTGAAGCGCAGAGCCTCAAAAGCTGGGAGGATGTAAACGACGCCCTGCGGCAGATCGCGGAGGCACAGATCGCCCTGGGCGACATCGAAAGCGACATGCAGAAGCAGATCGTGGGGGCGAAGAAGGTGGCGGAGGACCAGAGCAAGCCGTACAAGGACGCCATCGCGCGGCTGGAGCATGAGCTGAAGGAGTTCGTGTCCGAGCATCGCACGGACATGGGCAAGACGAAGACCATGACCCTCACCTTCGGGGAGGTGGGCTTCCGGCTCTCCACGTCGGTCTCCCTGCCCAAGGCGAAGGAGAAGCTGGCGGAGATCATCCGGCGGCTGAAGGCGCGGCAGATGACGGACTGCATCGTGGTGGAGGAGAAGATCAGCAAAGACGCGCTGAAGAAGTACGGCGAGGACACGGTGAACGCGGTGGGCGCCGTGTGGAAGCAGAAGGACGAGTTCGGCTACGAGGTCAACCTGGAGAAGCTGGAGCAGATCAAGGCGGGACAATGAGGAAGGGAGCGGCAGTATGGCGGGAATGAGCGCGGAGCGGAAGCCCCCCTCCATCCGCACGGTCTGGGGGATCGCCAAGTCCCCGGAGCTGCGGCTGGAGGACGAGGACCTGTACGCGGTGGTCTACCGGGAGACAGGCAAAGAGAGCCTGCGGAAGCTGACGGCAGGAGAGCTCTCCCGTGTGATCCGGGCGCTGCAGGAGATGAAGGACAGCGCCCGGCAGAATGCGGGCCGGAAGCGGACGGACGAGGGCGGAGACCCCCGGACGGTGGAGCAGCGGCGGAAGCTGTATAAGGAGATGCGGGATCTGGGTTGGAGCGAAGCGCAGGTGAACGGGCTGGCCCGGAGGATGTTCCAGGTGGAGCGGATCGAATGGCTGGGGCCGGCACAATGCGGAAAGCTGATCGAGGCCCTGAAAGCGATCCACGCCCGGGGCCGGCGGAAGGAGGCGGAGACATGAGGGAAGGAGCACGGAGGGCGGAATATGGCAACAAAGAAGAAGCGCCTCACACAGCGCGAGAGGGCTGAGCGGGCGGCAGCCAAGAAACGGCTGCAGGCGCGGGGCGTCCTCCCGCCGGACAAGCCCAGGCTCAACCGCAAGAAGTTCGCCCAGGAAACCTGGGCGGAGTGGACGGCCCTGCTGGCGGAGAACCGTCTCGGAGCAGCGATGGCTCTGTGCCGGGCAGTGAGCTTCACCACGGCCCCGGAGCTTCTGGAGGTGACGCCGGAGCAGGTGGGCATCCTGAAGGCGATGAAGATCGCGGTGGAGTATGAGAAGTTCCTGCAGAAGCTGGAAGCGGAGGACCGGAGCGACTACTCCATCGGGGAGCTGGCCGACGAGGTCATCCTTCCTGTGTGGAAATTGTAAGCAATATGGTGACGATCATTTTGAAAGCGGATATCCCGGACACGGACCTCCAGGGCCTCAAAGAGGCCGCGGCCATGGCGCTGGAGGGGCTGGGAGATTTTCGGGTGGTATCTGTGACGGCGGAGGCGCCGGAGCAGTTCAAATTTGATATCTAGGAGGAACAGCAGCATGAAAGAATTGAAGGAGACCGCGCAGGCGGCCAACCCGGCGCTGGAGCCGGGACAGGAGATCAACGAGGCCGACGGGGAGCCTATCTTCCACGCCGACGAAGAGGAAGGAGCAGATCATGAGCAATAAGGTCAAGGTGTGCCTGGACGCGGGGCACGTGGGCAGCAAGTACAACCAGAGCCCGGTCGTGAAGACCTACTATGAAAGCGCGATGGTCTGGTCGCTGCACCTGAAGCTGAAGGCGGCGCTGGAGGCGCGGGGCTTCGAGGTCGTGACGACCCGGAAGACCATCGACACAAAGATGGACGTGTATGACCGGGGCACGGCGTCCAAGGGGTGCGACGTGTTCCTGAGCCTGCACTCCAACGCCTGCGGGACGGAGAGCGTGGACTATCCGGTGGTCTACCGGGCCCACGACAACCTGAACAACGCGGACGCCATCGCCCTGAAGATCGCCAAGAAGATTGGGGAGCTGATGGGAACTACCCAGGCCGGGCGGACGGCCACCCGGAAGAACAGCTCCGGCGGCGAATATTACGGCGTCCTGCGGGGCGCCCGGGCGGTGGGCACACCGCTGTACCTGCTGATCGAGCACAGCTTCCACACCAACACCGCCGCGGCGAAGTGGCTCTCCCAGGACGGGAACCTGGAGAAGCTGGCGGACGCGGAGGCGGAGCTGCTGGCAGAGCACTACGGCGTCACGTCCGGCACGGAGGGCAGGACCGCGATCATGGGCGAGGCCCAGGCCACGGTCGGACAAATGGCCCTCTTCTGCCGGAGTAAAAACCCGGCGCCGAAGCTGACGGCGTGCAGCCTGGAGGAGCTGGCGGAGATGTTCCTGGAGGAGGGCAGGTCCGAGGGCGTCCGGGGCGACGTGGCCTTCGCCCAGAGCCTGCACGAGACGGGCTATTTCAAATACGGCGGCATCGTGACGCCGGAGATGAACAACTTCGCGGGCATCGGGGCCCTCAACGGCAACGCCACGGGACAGGCGGCCAGTTTCCCGGACCCGCGCACGGGCGTCCGGGCGCAGATCCAGCACCTCAAGGCATACGCATCCACGGAGGCGCTGACAAAGGCGTGTGTAGACCCACGCTTCTCCCTGGTGTCCCGCGGCTCGGCTCCATACGTGGAATGGCTGGGCGCGGCGGACAACCCCAACGGGAAGGGCTGGGCGGTCCCCGGCAAGGGGTACGGCGAAAAGGTCACGGCGCTGCTGGAGCAGATCCTCCGTACTGAGGACCCGTCCTCCCCCGCTGCCGGGACGCCTGAGCCGGCCTGGGCGAAACTCGTGGCAGGCTATCCGCAGTACCAGAAGGACGGCCTGGAGGCGCTGGCGGAGGCGGGCATCCTGGACTCTCCGGAGACCTGGGCCGGGCGGTTCGGCCGGGACATGACCGTGGGCGAGGCTGTCGGGATCATGGGAAAGCTGCTCGCCTGGATGCGGACGGCCGGCGAGAATCCCGCCGGCTGAGAGACAGGGCGGAAAGGAGGCCGGAGGCATGGACACATTTATCAAGGAGCTGAAGCTGGAGGAGATCCCGGACGGACCCTGGAAACAAGTAGCTGAACAGATCGGGGTGGAAAACCTTTACACGGTGCTGCGGATCGTCGGGGGCGGGACCACTTACATTCCAAAGGCGGAGACTCTGATCCGGCCCGTCCGGAACCGGCACATCCGGGAAGAGTTCAACGGGTGCAACTATTTGGAGCTGGCAAAGAAGTACAATGTGACGGACCGGATCGTCCGCGTAATCTGCGGTCCCGGGTATCCAGAGGGACAGATCAATCTCTTTGACGAGGACGAAGACACCTTTTCTTAGAAATAAATCTCTGAAATGCTTCATAAGGACATTTCACAAAACATCCATTATCCTAAGACTACAAGCTCCGCTTGTAGTCTTATTTTTTTGCACAGAGGAGGCAGAGACACATGGACATGGATCTCATCATCAACGCGGCGAGCGACGCCCTGCTGAACGTGGTGCTGGCCGTGATCGCGCTGGCCGGCGCTTACGGGGTGTATTTCATCCGCCTGGGCGCCGCGAAGCTGAAGGAGCAGACGGCGCAGATCAAGGACGAGGCGGGCCGGAAGGTGCTGGAGGACGCGCTGGACGACGTTGTGAACCTTGCGACGGTTTCGGTGGGCGCGGTGGAGCAGACCACGGCAAAGGCGCTGCGGGACGCGGTCAAAAGCGGGAAGGCGAAGCCGGAGGAGCTGGCGGCGCTGGGCAAGCAGGTCTTTGACGAGGTGAAGGCGGCAATCAGCCCGCAGGCGCAGCAGGTCATCACCGACAACCTGGGCAGCTTTGACGCCTACTTGACGAAGTGCATTGAGAACGCGGTGCTGAAGGTGAAGCAGGCGGACCCGTATATCACCCTCTCCGGAGAGCTGGCGGAGGGTGTGGAGCTGCCGGCCGCGGGCGGAACGCAGTAAGGAGGGGCCGTCGTGGAAATGGCTCAGATCACCGCGCTGATCGGCGCGGCGGCCTCCCTGCTGTGTACGCTGGTGGTGGGGGCGCTGACCTACTTTGTGAAGCAGACGCTCAACGACTTCCGCAAGGCGGATGAGCGGAACGCCCAAAAGCTGGCGGAGGTGGACAAGCGGCACGCCGCCAACTACAAGGAGCTGACCCAGCAGATCAGCGACCTCAAGAGCGACCTGCCCCTGGTGTACGTGCTGCGGGAGGACTTCATCCGGAGCATGAACAACGTGGACGGGAAGCTGGACAAAATCATCGGCAGTCTGGCCGAGAAGAAGGGAGGATAATACATGGCAATCCTGGACGACATCACCGAGCAGGAGGTCGCCAAAAACAAGGCGATCCGGGGCTACATCATCCGGGCCCTGGCGCGAGGCAACCAGAACGCGCTCCTGGTACGGCAGCTCACCAACGCGCTCGTCGCGGACGGGATGATCTTTTCGCCGGATATTTCCAAGTATCTGGACTATCTGGCGGACGGCGGTTACATCGAATTCAGCGGCAAGCGCGTCAACGCCTATAACGTCTACCGGAAGGACGGCGTCGTCCAACTGACGAAAAAGGGCGTGGATCTGGTGGAGGGCACCATCGAGGATCCGGGCGTCGATGTCTAAGACAGAACGGCGCCGGACACGGGTGAACTCCACCATCGACCGCCTCCCGGATGATATCAAGGGGCGGCTCGACCTGAAGCTCACCGACACGGCCAACACCTACGAAGAGCTCTCCACGTGGCTGAAGGAGGAGGGCTATGAGATCAGCAAGAGCGCCATCGGGCGCTACGCGATCCGTAGCACCCAGGCGGCGCAGCGGGTGGCGGAGACCCTGCAGCGGACCCAGGTCATCGCCCAGGCGGTGGCGACGCACCCCGATCTCGACTATACGAAGGCGGCGAGCATGGTCCTGATGGACGGCCTCATGCAGCGCGTGAGCACGGCGGAGGACGACTTCCAGGAGATGCCGCTGGACAAGGCCGGGCGGCTCATCGCCTCCCTGGCCCGGAACGCCACATACGAGCAGCGGGTCCGGCAGGAGATGAAGCGGAAGGCGGAGCTGGCCTTCGACCAGATGGAGACAGAGCTTCTGGAGAAGGTGAAGCAGTATCCGGACCTCGCCGCCCAGCTCCGGGACGTGCTGGCAAAGGCCAGAGAGAGGGTGGTGGCGGATGGCGGCGATTGACTTCGGCAGTCTCATCGACAAGCTGGATGATGAGAGCGACCGCGCGGCGCTGGCAGACCGGGAGCAGCAGCGGACCCTTTTTCTCAAATACGTTGTCCGGACCGGCAATTTCCCGGACAAACGCGCACAGCTCCTGAAGGAGTACGAGGCAGGGGCATCCCTGACGGGACCCAAGGGCCTCCGGCGGATGCTGGGGGCGTTTGATCTGGAATACTTCGGCCGGGCCTACCTGGGCCATTACTTCACAACACCGGCTCCGGCCTTTCACGCGGATCTGGACGATATCTGGCTTCAGGGCGTCATGAAGGGAATGAACCCCACGGAGCACGCCAAAGAGATCAGCCGGGCCAAAGGGTGCAGGCGTGCAATCGAGGCCCCGCGCGGGCACGCAAAATCCACGACCTTCACCTTCAAGGATGACCTGCACGCGGCTCTGTACGGCTACAAGCATTACATCATCATTCTGTCGGACTCCTCAGAGCAGGCGGAAGGCTTCCTCACAGACATCAAGGACGAATTGGAGGAAAACGCGGCCCTGCGGGAGGACTTCGGCGAGCTGATCGGCAACGTCTGGAAATCCTCTGTTGCGCTGCTTGCCAATGGGACCAAGATCGAGGCCATCGGCTCAGGAAAAAAGATCCGCGGCCGGCGGCATAAGCAGTGGAGGCCGGACCTCATCGTCTGCGATGACCTTGAGAACGACGAGAACGTCGCCACCAAGGAGCAGCGGACAAAGCTCCTCAACTGGTACGACAAGGCTGTGAGCGAGTGCGGCGACACCTACACGGATATCGTCTACATCGGGACGCTGCTGCACTTTGACTCCCTGCTGGCGAATGTGTGCCGCAAAGCGGAATACAAGAGCGTGAAGTACCAGGGCGTGCTCTCCTGGGCCGTGAACACAGACTTGTGGGACGCCTGGGAACAGCTGTACACCAACCTCGCCGATCCGGAACATGAGCAGACCGCCCGGGCCTTCTTTGAGGCCAACCGGGCGGACATGCTGGAGGGGACGGCGGTGCTGTGGGAGGCGAAGAACGACTACTACGCCCTTATGTGCAAACGGGTCAATATCGGCCCCGCGGCATTCAACTCAGAGATCCAGAACAACCCCATCGACCCATCCACCTGCACGTTTCAGGAGGAGTGGTTCGACTACTGGGACGATGAGGGAAAGACCCCGCCCAACTTTGCGGACCCGCGCTTCCTGTTCGTGGGGGCCAACGATCCCAGTTTGGGCAAGAACAAGCGGGCGGACACCAGCAGCATCTTCGCTCTGGCAAAAGACCGGATCACCGGCGTCGTCTATGTGGTCATCGCGGACGTGGCCCAGCGCCATCCGGACCAGATCATCGAGGACGTGCTGGAAGCCAACCGGAGGCTCAAGCGAGAGTTCCACCGCCCCTACTACCGCTTCGGCGTGGAGACGGTGCAGTTTCAGGCTTACTTCGCGGAGGTCATGCGGCAGAAAGCGGCCAAGTCCGGGGAATACCTCCCCATCGTGGAGATCAACTCCACACAGAACAAGGACGCCCGCATCCGCTCCCTCCAGCCGTTTGTCAAAAACGGCTATATCAAATTCAGCAAGAAGCACAAGGCTCTCCTTCAGCAGATGAAGGAATATCCCATGGCCCGGAATGATGACGCGCCGGACGGCCTGCAGATGGCCCTCCAGCTTGCCCTCGATATTCAGGGCGGCGGCGAGGTGGAATACACCACCGTGCTCCACCGGGAAGCGGACTTCAAGGCGGGAGCCTATTAAGGAGGACTTTTGATTCAGTACGAAAACAAACTTATCCACGGTGACAGTCTCACAGTTCTCCGCCAGATGGAGCCCGAAAGTGTGGATGCCATTATCACGGATCCGCCCTACGGGATCAATTTTGAAGCATGGAGGACGCGAAAGACGATCAAGAATGATAAGGCTCCCTTTATTTGGTTTCTCTATGATGCCTTCCGCGTTCTGAAGCCGGGAGAGTCCGGTCGTGGCTCCCTGGTTTGCTTTACTCGCTGGGATGTTGAACAGACCTTTATCGACGCCATGAGGCTGGCTGGTTTTCAAGTCAAAAGTGAGGTCATCTGGGACAAAATCTACACCGGGGTCGGAGACTGCAAAAGTCAGTTTGCTCCATCTCATGAGAACATCATTTTCGCAGTAAAGGGAAAATACAGTTTCCCAGGTTACAGGCCGAAAGACCTCATCACCTTTCAGAAGCTCGGCGGCGGCCAGAAATGCCATCCAACCGAGAAACCCGTGGGACTTCTGGCAAACCTCATCACCGCCGTCACCAAGCCCGGCGATCTTATTCTCGACCCCTTCGCCGGGTCCGGCTCCACTCTGGTCGCTGCCAAGAAAACCGGGCGGCGGTTTATCGGGATCGAACTGGATGATGACTACTACCAGACCGCGCAGAGGCGCATTGAGGAGGCAGTCACATGAGCAGAAGCAAGCGCCGGGCGCAGGCCCCGCCGCTCCCCAGGCCGGAGACGCGGGAGCTGACAGTCGCCCGGGTCCAGGACAAATACAGCGAATACCCATCCAACGGGCTGACCCCGGTCCGTCTGGCGGAGATCTTCCGGGAGGCCGACACGGGCGACGTCATGCGGCAGATGGAGCTGTTCGAGGAGATGGAGGAGCACGACCCCCACCTGTTCAGCCAGCTCCAAACCCGGAAGAACGCGGTCACGGGCCTGGACTTCGAGATCACCGCCTTCGGCGACGAGCCGCGGGACAAGGAGATCGCGGAGTTTGTGGAGGCGCAGCTCAACGGGATCGAAGGCATGGAGGACATCGAGACGGACCTGCTGGACGCCATCGGAAAAGGGATCGCCGTCTCGGAGATCCTGTGGGGATATGACGGCGGCCGGGTCGTGGTCCGGGAGATCAAAAACCGCCACCAGAAGCGTTTCTTCTGGGACGGCGTGGACGACTCCTTCCGCTGCAGGACGGACGAGACGCCCTCCGGCATCCTGCTCCCGAAAAACAAGTTCATTATCCACAAGTACAAGGCGAGATCAGGACATCCGGCCCGCGCCGGAATCCTCCGGGTCGTGGCTTGGATGTACTTGTTTAAGAACTACGACATCAAGGACTGGATCAGCTTCGCGGAGGTGTACGGCCTCCCCTTCCGGCTGGGCAAGTACGCGCCCGGCAGCAGCGACGAGGAGAAGCGCGCGCTCATGCAGGCGCTGATCCAGCTGGGCGCGGACGCCGCGGGCATCATCCCGGAAGGCGCCTCCATCGAGTTTGTGACCACGGAGAAGACCTCCAGTACGGACCTGTACGAACGGCTGGCCCGCTACTGCGACGAGCAGATCAGCAAGGCCATCCTGGGACAGACCCTGACCTCGGACTCGGGCGGCGGCAGCTACGCCCAGAGCAAGACCCACAACGAGGTCCGGCACGATCTGACCGTGGCGGACTGCAAGGCCCTGGCAGCCACGCTCCGGCGGGATCTCATCCGGCCCCTGGTCCTCTTCAATTTCGGAGAGGAGAAGCGAATCCCTCGGATCCGCTTTGACTGTGAGGAGGACGAAGACCTCATGCAGACGGCGAACGTGGTGGGGACATTGGTGGAGAAGACCGGCCTGCCGGTCCCCCTCTCCTACCTTTACAAGAAGTTCAGCATCCCGGAGCCGGAGGACGGCGAGGCCATCGCCACCCCCAGCTACGCCCAGCAGGCAGCAGGTCCGGCACTCCCCTTCAAGGCGCAGCCCCGGCGCTATGTGGCGCTGAAAGGCGGCGGGCCGGGTACCCAGGAACACATCGACCGGGTGACGGCCGCGGCACTCAGGCGCGGGGCCAAAAGCTGGCGCAAGGCGTTCGCTCCGGTGCTGGCGCTGCTGGAACAGGCGGAGAGCCTGGAGCAGCTCCGGGACACCCTGGAGGACGAGGACGCCGTGGCGGAGCTGTACGCCTCCATGGACGTGTCTGAGGTGGAGGACCTGCTGCAGAAGGTCATGACCCTGGCGGACCTGGAGGGGAGGTCACTGGAGCATGAACGAGATTGAAGCCGTCCTGAACGGCGGCGACATGACGTTTGAGGAAGCGGTGGAGTATTTCCGCCGGCGCATCCCCGTAACAGCGAAGGTGTTCTACTCCATCGCCTACGACTACCGCGTCCTGGCCTTCACCGTGAGCGGCTACTCCAAGCTGCAGATCCTCCGCAGGTTCTACGAGGAGCTGCTGGCGGCTCTGGAGCAGGGAAACACCCTGGCGGAGTTCCGCGCCAACATGAACAGCTTCCTGGAGCGGGAGGGCTACGAGGGCGTCACTCCGTATCAGGCGGAGAACATCTTCCGCACCAATATCCAGACGGCCTACAATGTGGGCCACTACAAGCAAATGACAGATCCGGAGGTCATGAAGCTGCGCCCATACTGGCAGTATGACGCGGTCAACGACTCCCGGACGCGCCCCTCTCACCTCGCCATGGATGGCCGGGTCTTCCCGGCGGATTCCCCGGTCTGGGATACATGGTTCCCGCCCAACGGCTTCAAGTGCCGCTGTACGGTGCGGAGCCTGAGCCGGCGGCAGGTGGAGCGGCTGGGCCTTCGCGTGGAGACCAGGGCTCCCGCCTCCAGTATGCTGCGAGACGGGCGCTTTGTAAATATCATGCCGGACCCCCAGTTTGCCAGCAACCCGGCAAAGACCCCGTGGAAGCCGGACCTGAAGGGGTATCCCGAGCCCCTGGCGAAGGCGTTCCGGGAGCGGGAAAAAAGCGGGCCTGGGAAAAAGACGTAAAAAGGCCGCTGACGCCCCTCCGGCGGAGGGGGGAGGGTCATTTCACGGGGGCCCCCCGCAAAACGGCTTCTAACGCCGTGCGCACGGCGTTAACGGCGGTCTTGGGGCTCTGCCTCGGAAAGGAGACACGCAAAAAATGGAGATCATCACCCTGAAAGGGGGCGAGGTGGAGGTCCAGGGGGTCCCGGAGGTCATCCGGATCCTGCCCCTGGGACATGTCACCAGCCAGAAGGGCGAATTCGATGTGGATGAGGAGAGCCTGCGGCTCATGAAGGCGGAGATCGCCCGGCATGGCGTGGATGTGGTGGTGGACTACGAGCACCAGACGCTGGATGGCGTCCAGGCCCCGGCTGCCGGCTGGGTCAAAGACCTCTCCATTCAGGACGGCCATATCGTCGCAAAGGTGGAGTGGACGGACCGGGCGGCAGCGTACCTGAAGAACCGGGAGTACCGCTACCTCTCCCCGGTCATCACCGTCCGCAAGGCGGACAACAAGGCGACGGGCCTGCACTCGCTGGCCCTCACCAACACCCCCGCAATCGACCACATGGACCCCATTGTCAATTCCAGCACTTACAATAATCACGAAGGAGGACAAAACACTATGGACCCGAAAGAACTGGCAAAGCTGCTGGGCCTGCCCGAGGATGCCACGGAGGAACAGATCACCCAGGCGCTGACCGCCGCACTGGCGGAGCTGAAGAAGCTGAAGGAGGACGGCAAGGAACCGCCTCCCGGCAGCGAGGAGACCGTGGCGAACAAGGCCGTCTGTGAGCTGCTGGGCCTGAAGTCCGGCGCGGCCACCAGCGACGTCACCGCGAAGATCATGGAGCTGAAGGGCGGGATCGTCGACGGCGTGAACCTGCGGGAGAAGGTGGAGAAGCTGGAGAAGGCCGCCGCCCAGCGGGACGCGGACGAGGCGGTCACCCAGGCCCTGAAGGCGGGCAAGATCACCCCGGCGCAGAAGGAGTGGGCCACCAGCTACGCCCTGAGCAATCCCAGGGGCTTCTCGGATTTTGTGGAGAAGGCCCCGCAGGTGGTCCCCATGGACCAGATCATCCCGGATGGCCCGGATACGCCCGCGGGCGGCATCGACGAGGCGACCCGTCTCGTGTGCAAGCAGCTGGGCATCAACGAAGAAGACGTCAAGAAGTACGGCATGAAAGAGGAGGCGTAAGACCATGGCAGCACTCACAGCAGCGAGGGACACCACCGAGATCAGCAACGGGGCGCGTCACCTCGTCCTCCCTGTCAAAGGGAGCACCACCATCTATCAGGGCGCACTCGTGGCCCTGGACGCCAGCGGCTACGCCGTCCCCGGCTCCAAGGCTGCCACACTCATCGCGGCCGGCCGGGCCGAGGAAACCGTGGCGAACACCGGAGCGGACGGCGCGGCCACGATCCGGGTCTCTCGGGGCGTGTTCGTTTTTGACAACGCCACGGACGCCGGGAAGCTCACCGCCGCCCATGTCCTGAAGCCCTGCTACATCGCGGACGACCAGACCGTCACCGCCACCGCCACCGGCGCCAGCGTGGCCGGACTGGTGATCCGGGTGGACGACGCGGGCGTCGCCGTGGAGATCGGACGCGGCATTCAGGCCATCGCCGCCGAAGCCTAAAAAAGGAGGACAAAAACCATGATTGTGAATCCCCAGAACCTGCGGGGCATCTATGTGGGCTTCAACACCCTGTTCAACAGGGCGCTGACCACTGTAAATCCCCTGTACACCGAGGTGGCTACCGTCACCCCTTCCACCACGGACGCTGAGACCTATGCGTGGCTCGGCGACATCCCCGGCATGAGGGAGTGGATCGGCGACCGTGAGGTCCAGAACCTCAGCGCGTCGGACTATACCATCAAGAACAAGGATTTCGAGCTGACCATCGGCATCGACCGCAACGCCATTGAGGACGACAAGATCGGCCTGTTTAACCCCTCTATCGAGATGCTGGGGCAGTCCGCTGCCATGCACCCGGACAAGCTGGTCTTCAGCCTTCTGAAGAATGGCTTCAATGAGAAATGCTTCGACGGCAAGGCGTTTTTCTCCAGCGAGCACATGATCGGCAAGAGCAAGGTCTCCAACAAGGGGACCGCGAAGCTGAGCCTGGACGCCTATATCGCGGCCCGTTCCGGTATGATGAGCCTGACCAACAGCAAGGGCGAGGCTCTGGCTCTGATCCCGAACAGGCTGGTGGTCCCGCCCGCCCTGGAGAAAGCCGCGTTGGACATCACAGAGGCCGACTTCATCAATGGCACCCGCAACACGATGAAGGGCACCGCGAAGCCCCTGGTGGTGCCGCAGCTGGCCGGCAGCGACACGGCCTGGTTCCTGCTGTGTACCACCCTTCCGATCAAGCCTCTGATCTACCAGCAGCGCAAGAAGGTCAAGTTCGTGAGCAAGACCAACGAGACCGACGACAATGTATTCCTGAGCAAGACCTTCCTTTACGGAGCGGACTCCCGGGGGAACGCGGGCTTCGGCTTCTGGCAGATGGCCTACGGCAGCGACGGGACCGCCGGCGATTGACCGGTATGAGCTACTGCACACGCAGCGAGGTCCGGGCCATGCTGAAAGAGGATGCTGTGAGTCAAATCCTCACAGATACAGACTTCATTGAAGACCCGGAGGAGCGGGAGGCTGGGATCGGCCCGCTCATCGACGAGGCCATTGCGGACGCGGACGGGGAGATCGACGGCTACCTTGCCAAGAGGTACGCCGTCCCCCTCGCCCCAGTTCCAAAGGTCATCAACAAGTTCTCCAAGGACATCGCCCTCTATAACCTTATGTCCCGCGCCGGATTGGACGAAGCGGGACGGGAGGGCAACTATCTCACCCGCTACAACGCCGCCATCAAGTTCCTCACGCTGGTCGCGGAGGGCAAAGTCAGCCTCGGAACTGAAGCCAGCGACCCCCAGGCAGCGGCGGCCGCCGGCTTCTCCATGCACTCCAACCGCCGGCTCTTCAGCCGGGATACGATGAAGGGGATGTGATCCATGGTAAATATCCGGCTGGAGGGCGATACTCGGGCGGCCCTGAACAAGATCCGGGGCCTCGCGGAGATGGACCGGAAGAGCCTTAACGCGGCCCTGGGCCAGGGCGTGCGCGCGTCCACCCTGGAGCGTTTCCGGACGGGCAAGGGGCCGGACGGCAGACGCTGGCCCACATCCAAGCGGGCCCTTGCCGAAGGCGGCAGGACGCTGGTGGACTCCGGACAGCTGCGCAACAGCATCCAGGTCAGATCCGACGCCACCGGCTTCGCGGTGGGCACCAACGTCAAGCACGCCTCCACCCACCAGTACGGAGTCAAAAACCGAGTCATCAAGGCCAAAAACAAGAAATACCTCCGCTTCAAAGTTGATGGCCGCTGGGTCACACGGAAGAAGGTCAAGGTGACGATCCCCGCCCGCCCCTTCCTCGGCCTTTCTGCCGAGGACCAGACCGAGCTGCAGGAGACGGTGGAGGACTTCATCCGCCGGCAGGGGGAATAGCGTATGTTGTACACACAGGCGAAAGCATACCTTGTAGGAAAGCTCAAGGAGGCCGGACTCAAAACAAAGCCATACACGACCATGAAGTCCCTCTCCCGGTCCATGGAAAGCCATGTGGGAGCGGTCCTGCCCGGTACGGAGATGATCGCGCGAAACGGCTCCAAAACCATCTATCAAGACCAAGAGGGAGCGCAGCACAAGCGCCGAAAGCTCTTCGACCGGAACGTGACGTTTCAGGTGGTGCTGGGAGAGTATACGGACGACAAGGTGGAGGCTATGCTGGAAAAATTCCTGGCTGCTCTGGACCAGGGGATCGAAGTGGATGGAAACTTCGTCCCCCTGGCTGCGGAGAGCGTGGAGTGGTCCACCGAGGAAGATCATCCGCTGAAGGCGGAGGTCGCCGTGACGGTGAACATCACCTTCCGGGGCGGCGTCTACAGGGACATCGGTCTCCACAGAGCCCGGGACTACCGGCTGGAGGACATCGGAAAAAACAATGGAAAGGAGCCTGCAAATGGCAATTAAGAACAACAGGCTCCAGGACGCCGCGCCCGACGCGGCGTCTCTGGAGGATATCGAGGCGCTCCGGACCCGCTATGGCGTGAGCCGCCCTGTATTTGTGGGCGTATGCTCCGCCAACAGCTGGCGCAGAGGGCGGCAGATGACCGCGGCGGATTTCCTGGCTGCGGTCGAGGCATATCAAAAGGCGCCCATGACCGGGGGCCGGAAGGAGGCGTGAGGGATGGCAGTGCTCAGAGATGTCAGGGAGACCGTCCTGGATGGGCAGCTCGGCTTCTCCGGAAAATCCGGCTCCGGGATCAGCGTCCGCATCGGACCCTCCCCTGTCGTCAGCGACAAGCTCATTATCATCACCGGCGACATGACTGCCGATACCATCAAGGAACGCCTGGGGCGCTCCCCTCTGGCCGACTCCGTCATGGACTCCGTCCAGTTTGGCGCCGCCCGGGTGTACTGCCTCCCTGTGGCCGCCTCTACGGCGGGCACTGTCGGGGAGGTGGAGAAAGAGGGCAAGGGCGGCGGCACGCTCACGGCGTCCGGCAGCCCCTATAACGCCTTTGCGGTGGTGGTGAAGATCACCGCCCAGGGCACTCTCAACACTGCGGCCTTCGCCTATTCCATCGACGGCGGCAATAATTTCAGCGACGAGATCACCGTGCCTGTGGCGGGCAAGTATGAACTGCCCGGAACCGGACTCACCATCACCTTTGCGGCGGCGTCGGAAGAGGCAGACAGCTCCTTCCAGGTGGGCGATATGTGGAGCTTCAGCACCACGGCCCCCGCCATGACGAAGGGCGACGCCCTGGCGGCTGCCCGCAAGATTAAAGACTTCCCGGAGGAGTTCGAGTGGCTGCATGTGGTGGGCGGGAGCGATCTGGATCTGTGGGAAGCCATGGGCGAGGTCCGCAATGAGCTTGCCACGGAGTACCACAAGCCCCTCTTCATCCTCATGGAGGCCGCCTACCCCACCGGGGACCTCACCGACTGGGCGCTGGGCCTGGAGAAGGCCCGAGATAAGGTCAAGAACACTGATATTCAGGTCTGCACTGCATGGGGCCGTCTGGTACGGCTGGACGGCAGCGTTCAGATCGTCAACCTCGCGGGCATCGTTTCCGGCCTGTACGCCAAGGCGGGCGTGGCTGAGAGCATCGGCAAGACCCGGCCCGAGGCCGGCTTCGGCATCTCGCCGGATACACTGGAGGAACTGCTCCCCGCCGGCTTGGATGACTCCGTCATCAAGATGCTGGACGAGGCGGGCTTCCTTACCTTCCGGAGCTACGCCGGTCTGGAGGACTTCTTCGTCTACCATGCCAAGGTCCTCAGCCCGGAGAAGAGCGACTTCCAGTATGCGGAGGATGTCCGGGTGAAGAACAAAGTCATCCGGGAAGTCCGGAAGGAAGCCCTGCTCCTGCTCAATGACGACATCGACATGACCGACTTTGACGGTGAGGCACAGGCCCGGGCGAAATTCCTGACGGCGCCTCTGGACAGAATGGTCGCCGCGAAGGAGATCAGCAGGGCGGAGGTCACGATCCCCGAGGGGCAGGCGGAGTCGTTCCTGGAGACCGGGCTCCTCCGCGTCCGTATCCTCTATCTGTCCCGGGGCTACATCCGGGAGATCGAGATCGAGGTCGGACGCACCAATGTCAGCGACTAAGCGGAAGGGAGGATATGCGGCATGACAATCAATGGTAAAGTCTACGACTGGGCTGATGTGGACTTCAAGGTCCCGGGCCTGGACATCGAGGTCCAGGAGATCAGCTATGACGATGAACTGGATCAGGAGGCCGTCTACGGCAGGGGCAACAAGCCCCGGGGCTTCGGCACCGGCAACTATTCCAGCACGGGCAAGATCTCCCTGCTTCGCGACGACTACCACAAGCTGCTGGCCTACTGCAAGGCCAAGGGCGTCAGCTTTTTCAAGCTCCAGTTCCCGTCTATTGTCGTCAGCTACGGCATGGAAGGTGAGAAGACCGTGATCGACGAGTTGAAGATGGTCCAGATCTCCAAACGGTCCAACAGCGTCACCCAGGGCGACAAGAGCGTCAAGGTGAGCCTGGACCTCGCCATCTACGGCGGCGTCGTTCAGGACGGCGTGGAACCCATTTAAGGGACAAGTTATTTGAGAAATACGGAGGAATATACATGGAAGACATCAAGAAAACGGACGCTGCGGCCGCAGCATCCCAGAGTGAACAGGACAAGCTCAAGGCCAAATATGGGAAGGTGTTCCGTGTCTCCTGCTTTGTCCGGGAGGATGAGGACAGCGATGCGCTGGAATTCAGCTATTACTTCAAGCGGCCCAGCGTGCCCGCTTATGACCGATACCTGAAGGGCGTGCAGCAGATCGGCATGACCAAGGCAAGCAAGACCTTCCTGCTGGACTGTGTGGTCGACGAAGACAAGGACCGCCTGACCTCTGAGATGGAGAAATATCCCGGCGTCGCCCTCTCCATCGCGGGCAAGCTCACGGAGATCCTGGGCCTGACCAACGCCGTAAATTTGAAAAAGCTCTAAGAGAGCGGGCCGAGGAGGTAAAAAGCAGTCTGGTCGATGCCGGACTTTTGGAGATATACCGCTTTTTGCCTCCTCCTCTCTTGGAGGGCTTTGACCCGGAGAAAGCGGAGATCGGGGAGTTCCTGGAATACATTGCAAAGGCCCGTTATGTTCAGGAGCTGGAAAAGAACATCATCGCCCGCGCGATCTCCGAGGTATTCGGCGGTGAATGACCGGGAGGCGAGGCAGACACATGAAAGCAAACGAGCGGGGTACAGGGCCGCCTCATACCGTCCGCCGGAGCGGAGGTGAGCGCGGTCCATGAGCCTCGAAAGTGTATTCAGGTTGTCCCTCATCATGAATATGGTGGACAACATCACCGGCCCCATGGGCCGGATCAGCAGCAGCGTCAACGGCGGTGTATCCAGGCTGCAAAAGCTGGAAAGCGCGTTCGGGGGCATGGTCAAGACTGGCGCAGTCATGACGGAGCTGGGCTCCTCCATCGCGGGGGCCGCGCTGGCTCCTGTGGAGGCCACCTTCGAGACACGCCGGGCGCTGGGCGAACTGGCATCCCTGGGCGTCAAGGATCTGGAGGCCGTGGAAGACGCGGCCCGCAGCTTCTCCGACCAGTGGGCCGGGACCTCCAAGGCGGACTTCATTTCCGCCTCCTACGACATCAAGAGCGGCATCGCCTCTCTGACAGATGAGGGCGTGGCCGATTTCACCACCCTGGCCGCCCTGACAGGCAAGGCCACAAAATCCACAGTCGGCGAGATGACCAGCCTGTTTGCCACAGGCTACGGCATTTACAAAGGCTTCTACGACGACCTGACGGATCTGGAGTTCGGAGAGATGTTCTCAGCCGGGATCTCCAAATCCGTCCAGCAGTTCAAAACGACCGGATCGGAAATGGCGGCGGCCATTGAGAGCCTGGGCGCTTCGGCTACTAACGCGAAGGTCCCGCTGGAAGAGCAGCTGTCTGTCCTGGGTATGCTTCAGGCCACCATGAGCGGTTCGGAAGCCGGCACCAAATACGCGGCCTTCATCCAGTCCGCGGCAAAGGGCGGCGAAGAGCTGGGTCTGGCCTTCGTCGACGCCAACAACCAGATCAAGAGCCTGCCGGAGATTCTGGATCTGCTGCGCGGAAAGTACGGCGACACCATAGATGCCATCGAGAAGCAGGAGATCGCCACGGCATTCGGCACCGATGAGGCCGTGGACCTTATTGATCTGCTGTACAGCAAGACCGGAGAGCTGCAGGACAATGTTCTGAGCCTGTACGACGCCATGGGGCAGGGCACCGCAGTCGCCACCGAAATGGCGTCGGCCATGAACGAGACGGAGCCAGAGAAGTTTGAACGGCTCCAGCAGCAGCTCCACAACGTCGCGGAAGCGGCGGGAAGCACGCTGCTTCCTGTAGTCAACGACCTGATGGAAGGCGCTGCCGGCGTCATCCAAAAGGGCGCGGAGTGGATAGAGAACCACCAGAACCTTGTCCGGATCATCCTGCTTGCGGCCCTGACCCTGGGCGGCTTTCTGGCTGTGGCGGGCACCTGCATCGCCGTAGTCGGCGGCGTGGGGATCGTTTTCACCAAGACCGCCGGACTGGTCAAAGGCTTCATTGGCGTTGTCCGGGGATTGCCGGACCTGTTTGAGACCATAGCCCTGTACGGCATGGAAGCGGGCGACGCGATCCGGAACGGCTTTAACAGGATCCGGACAGCGGGAAGCACCGCCGTCACCGCAGTCAAAAATGTGACGCTGCGGATCGCCGGCATGGCGAAAACAGCGGTGATCTCCGGCGTGACGGCCCTGAAGAACATGGCGCTCGGTCTGGCCAGCATGGCGAGGCAGGCGGTTGTGACCGCCGTAACCGCCATGCCCGGGTTGATCGCCTCTGTGTGGTCCTTCACCGCGGCGCTGCTGGCAAATCCCATCACATGGGTTGTCATTGGCATCGTTGCGCTGATCGCCGCCCTCATCCTGCTCTGGCAGAACTGGGACAGCGTGACCGCGTTCCTGCAGAACGCCTGGAACACCGCCTGCTCCAAAATCACGGCGGGGCTCGAGTGGCTGAAGCAGGGCTTTCAGTCTATCATGGACTGGATCGGCGAGAAGATCGCATGGTTCGGCGAAGCCGGACGGCGGCTCGTGACCACCTTCGTCGACGGCATCAAGTCCGTGGCGATGGCGCCCATCAACGCGGTCAAGGGCATCTTTGGGAAGATCAGCAACCTGTTCCCCCACTCCGATGCCAAGGAGGGTCCCCTGAGCACCCTGACTCTGAGCGGCAAAAAGACCATGACCACCTTCGCCGCGGGGGTGACTTTGGCGGAGGATGCTCCGGCCAACGCGAT
Organism: Oscillibacter sp. KLE 1745; assembly: GCF_000469445.2. Taxonomy (NCBI): domain Bacteria; kingdom Bacillati; phylum Bacillota; class Clostridia; order Eubacteriales; family Oscillospiraceae; genus Oscillibacter; species Oscillibacter sp. KLE 1745. Next base: position 123,772 of record NZ_KI271721.1, read on the forward strand.
CACCAAGGGTCTGGAGGGAGCCAGGGTCAGTCTCCAGCAGGATGCTCCCAAGCCGGTCCGCCTGAGCGACGGTACAGGCGAGGAGGCGGACGCTGGAGACGGCAGCGGCTCCGCCAGCAGGGACGGCAAAGTCTTTATCGTCAAGAAGCTGGTGCTGCAGGTGGATGTCAAGAAGATCAAGCAGCTGCAAGACCTGCTGGAGATCGTGGGCGAACTGGAAGACAAAATCAACAGCGGCGAGGATCCGGATGATGATCCGGAGACCGACTTCGCGCTGGCGTAAGGAAGGGGGACGGCTCTCATGATCTTTGTGGAAGACAATACCATCAAGCTGAACGGGGTCGTCCTCCCTGGCCTTGTCAAAAGCATCGAGGTCAAGGAGTCGGCGCAGATCGACGAGCAGGAGGTGGAGGGCAGCTCCGCCAAGCCCAAGCAGGCCACCGGCTACGAGGATGCCAAAATCAACATTGAGCTGGTGGTGGACGATACAGACACACAGACCAAGTATCAGCGCCTGGAGACACTTCGGGCGGTGTTCCGCAAAGAGGGCCAGGGTGTGCCGCAGCCGATCCCCATCGTGTGTGAGGACGCGGCCGCCCACGGTATCGACAAGGTCCTGTTCAAATCTCTCAACCACAAAACCGAACAGAAGAAGAGCTATTTTTCCGTGACCCTGGAGCTGTGGGAGTACATCCCACAGACCATCCAGGCCGTAAAATCCTCCGGCACTTCGTCCGGCAAGAAGAGCGGCAGCGGCTCCGCCAGCAGCTCAGCGGGGACATTGGACAGCAGTTACTCCAGCTATCTCAGCTCCGACCGGGGCGCGGCGCCGGAGAAACCGGCGCTGCAGAAGAAGCGGGGCAAGTCCCCTGCCGTGGATGACGCGGATACGGCCAAGGTCCTGTCCAAGCTGAAAAGGAAGTAGTACATGGAGACGTTGGAACTGTTCTATCCGCGGATCACCGCTCAGGCCGGGGGCTACACCTTCCAGCAGGGCATTGAGATCGAGGTCTCCTCCGCCAGGGACTCCCGCATGGATTGGGCGAAGATCCGCTTCACAGACCGCTTCAAGCCGGAGGTTACGCTCTCCCGCCTGGAGCCGGCCAAGATTCTGCTGGGTTATGGCGGCGCCTTCGATGAAGTCTTTACAGGCTATATCGCCAAGCCGTACAGCACTGGCTCCAGCGCCAATGAGATCGTGCTGAAGGACCCTATGCTGCTGTTGGAGGGACTTACCGTCAATGAGACCTTTCTGGATACGACGCCCCAGGAAGTGATCCGGTACATCCTGGCCCAGGCGGGCCTTACGGAGCTGAAGCTGGCGTCTACGGTCTATCCGGCACGGAAGCGCCTCTCCATCCGAAAACAGAGCGGCGTACAGGCGCTGGATGCCGTGGCGGCCGCCTGGGGCCTTCAAGTCCCGTACTTCTTCTCCGGCGGCATTTTTTATTGGGGCAGGCAGCCGGAGCAATCCATGATCTACACCTTTGAGGCAGGGCGGAATATCCTGAGCCTCGCCCGGCGCGGCAGCCTCTGGGATCTCGAAACCGTGTCCGCGCCCTTTGTCCGTCACTCCCACCGCGTCCAGGTCAGCCATCCCAGTATCTCGGGCGAGGTGGAGGTGGTCCGAGTCCGGCACCTCACCAACGATGAGGGCTTCATCCGGACCCATATTTACTTCTGAAGGAGGGAACCGACATGGGAAAGCAGTTGGAGCGGTTTGTCAAGGCTGTGGTCAGGGACATCCTCAAGCGGGACTATCCCTATCTGACGTCACCCGCCATCCTCCTGGCACGTGTATCCGCCGTGAAGGCCCTTTCGGATACCTACGAGACGGAGGAGCTGGATATCCACAACGATGAGGGCGGCACAAGCTATCGGGGTCATATTGTAGGCCGCTGGCAGGAGTACACCCTGACGGTGGTGGACCGCTTCGGCAGCGAGGACAGCAGCTTCCCGGCTCTGCCCGGCGTTCGCTCCAGGATACAGCTCCAGGCCGGGGCACTGGCGGCCATCGCGCTCCCCTTTGGAGATCTCACGCCGGTCATCATCGGGGAGGTGGTCCTGTGACAGGTCTGCACGACACGGACATCCGGCTGGATGAGGATGGACAGCTCACCCAGGCAGCGGATGGTGACGCCCCTCTCTGCTCCGGCATGGACTGCTTCCTGCAATCCATCATCCTGGAGGCGCAGACGCAGAAGGGCGAGTTGTTTTATGACGAGGACTTCGGCTGGAGCCTTTACGACTTCCTGCAGTCTGAAGATGATGAGATCACCCGGCTGGAGATCACGCAGCGGGTCAGGAGCGGCCTGCTCAAACGGGAGGAAATCATTCCGGACAGCGTACAGGTCCAAGTGGGGCTTATAAAGGACGCTTTTCATATTTACGGCTCTTTCCAGGCCGCGGACACGGAGGCGTCCTACAGTCTGCACATTATCATCGACCCGGTCAATCTGGAGGTGACTGTCATTGATTGACGATAAGATTTTAGATCAGGTGATCCCTGTTCCGGATCTGACGGAGCTGGCGGATCAACGGATCCAGGAGCTGTCCGACGCCGGCTTCACCATCACAAACTTCCATTCCGGCGGCGTCTTCCATACGCTCCTCATGATCGTCCTGCGCATCCAGATCGAACTTCTGGAGCTCTGCCGGACAGTCTTGAATCAGATGTTCGTGAGCCACGCTTCCGGCGCCTGGCTGGACCTGAAGATGTCCGACTACTCCAAAACCCGCAAGCTGGCGCAGAAGACCCAAGGTGTGGTCACCGTCTCCCGGACCGACACGGACGGCGAGGCGGTCAAGATCCCAAAGGGGCATATCTTCAAGAGCATCAAGGATATCAACGGCGACGAGCTGCGCTTTGTGGCCCTGCAGGAGATCACCCTCCAGAAGGGGGTGAAGTCCGTGGAGGTCCCAGTGGAGGCCGAGGTAGAGGGCGCCCGCTATAATGTTCCGGCTGGGCAGATCACCAGGACACTTACCTATCTGGGCGATGTGACCATCTCCAACAGCGCCGGCTGGATCACCCGGGAGGGCAGCGACACGGAGGACGATGAGAGCGCCAGGGAGCGCACGCTCCGATCCTGGTCCGAGCTGGCGCTCGTTCCGCTGCGGGACACCTACATCAACGTCTGCTCCGCCATCGCCGGCGTCCTCTATGTTACCGTCAAGGATCAGCACCCGAGAGGGCAGGGCACCGTCGATATCATCATCACCTCAGAGGCCGGGACGGCCACGGAGGACCTTCTGCAGCAGTGCCGGGAGGTCTGTGAGGAGATCCGGGAGCCTGATACGGATGTCCTGGTCAAGAGTGCGGAGATCGTCGCCCAGGATGTGGCTGTCATGGTTACGGTCTCCAGCGCCCTCAGCCAGGACGGCCTCGCGGAGCGTGTGCAGGCGTCCGTCACAGACCTGCTGAAGCTGCGCAACCGCGGCGACTCCCTCAATGAGCTGACCCACGCGGACATCATCCACAAGATCAAGAGCGATGTCTCCACGGTGAGAAACGTAACTGTGACCACGCCTGCGGCAGATGTCACTCTGGCTGAGGAGAAGGTCATCATGGCCGGAAAGATCACCGTCACAGTGAAAGGGGTTTGACCATGTTCAAGACCTTCGGGGAGTATATGTACACGCTGCTCTTCAGCCCCTTGCGGCGGGGCCGCCAGTCTCTGAATCAGTTTTACATCTTCTTCAAGGTGATGGGGCGGTCCTTTGACCAGTGCAAGGAGGCGCTGCTGCGGGTCCGGGAAGAGGCTTCTGTGCTCACCTGCTCGGACGCGATGCTTCCGGTCCATGGCGCGGACCGGGATATGCTCCGCCTGCAGGGGGAGACTGTGGACAACTATCGCCGGCGCCTTGCCATGAAGGGAGCGATCTCAGAGATGGCCGGGCTGAACAGCGGCATCCGCTATCTGGCTCAGGCGTTCGGCTATGACGAAGTCAACATTGAACCGGGGGAAAAGCCGGATCATTGGGCAGAGGCTACTGTCTGGTTTATCGGCGGGAATATCGTGCTGGATGACCGGACACTTCTTCTGCAGGAGTTGAACAAGATCAAGCCGGCGCGGACCCTCCTGCACCTTGCCAAGGAGCAGCGGTATGAGGCGCCCCTCTACTTGGCGGCAGCCATAGAGCGGGGCAGGCAGATGACGATTGAACAGGAGTAAGAGATATGGCATTCACAAAACTGAAGCTCACGACCTTCGGCCAGACGATCGAGGCCAAGCGGCACCAGGGCAAGGGCATCCATTTTACCCGTGTAGCTATCGGAGACGGCCTGCTGGGCAACGGCTCCATGATTAACCGCACAGAGCTTGTCAGCGAGCGGCATTCCATGCTGATCGACGGCATCCTGTCCACAGACGATGCGAAGCAGAGCGCCGTGGTCGTCACACTGGACAACAGCCAGTTTGAGGAGGGATTCCCCTACCGGGAACTCGCTTTGATGGCGCAGGACCCGGACACACAGGAGGAAGGCGTTTACCTCTATGACAATGCTGGGCAGGAGTGCGAGTACCTGGATACTCAGGATGGCGGCGTGGTGATCTATGAGCGCCTCAAGCTCCTGATCCGCGTGGAGCAGACGGAGAAGATCACCTTTGTGGCATCCGGGAATCCCCTTTATTTGAGCGCCGAGGATGTCCAGGAGATGATCCGTCAGCACAATGAGTCCGTCGACGCGCATCCGAAAAAGGCTGATCTGGGAGAGGACAATAAAGTCCTGCCGGAGCAGCTGCCGGAGATGGACGTCTCAACCGCAATGGCGGGCTTTGACACCAAAGATGCCCTGGCGGACGCGGACGGGATCGTCATCACGGACAGCGCGGCGGAAAACACTGGGAAGCGGGTGCTCTTCAGCAAGGTCAAGGAGCTGCTGGGCAAGCTGTATGTCCCGCTCACGCGGAAGATCAACACCAAAGCCCTGTCCTCGGATATCACCCTCTCAGCCGCGGACGTGGGGGCGGCTGCGGCGTCTCACACCCACGCGCTGGATGCCCTTACCGGGATCCTGCCGGTCAATAAGGGCGGCACCGGGCAGAGCTCGCTGGATGCCCTGCTGGCCGCGCTGAAGCAGGCCGGCGCCGTCCAGATCGCCACCGGCTCCTATGTAGGCACCGGCACTTATGGGGCCGATCATCCGTGCAGTTTAACGTTCGATTTTTTGCCTACCTTAATTTGGCTGTTTGGGGCCGGGTTCAGCACTATGGCTTGGAACTCACAGATGCTTGCTAACAAGAGCATTGTTTCCCCCGGAGACCTTACAATTGCCTTTCAAAAATATCCGTTCCCTTTTGAGGACGGCTATCAAAGCGGCGGCGGGGCTTATCCCTATGAGTACGTTTTGGAGTACTATGCCGCCTTCCAAAATAACACTTTGCGCTGGTACGCCAAATACACGCAGAAGAGCGGTAATAACCAGCCCGTCGAGATGGACAGCGCCGCATATCAGCTCAATGCTGCTGGGACCGAATATGGATGGATCGCATTTGGGTAACAAATCATCATCTATCCGATGGCAGCAAAGAAGAACTCCCACCCAGAGGTGTTAAACTGATACATCTCAGGCCCCAGCCTGGAATTGTATGCGTTATACCAAGAGACCGTCTTGCCGTCAGGTGATTTCTTTGCCCATAGACTATTTGCGGAATGTATATACCCAAGGCCAAATCCGGCAGTATAGTCCGTGCCGATTTTGCTTGTATCCAATACGCACAGACAGGCATCTTCGTCATGATTCTCGATCCCATTTCCGAGAGGGATATACCGGGCAGAGTTCCCTCCTGGATCCGGATTTTCATAGTATGCAAACACGAAAATTAACTTGGGCAAAAAATCGAACCTTTATCCGATAGCTAGGTAAAGACCTTCTACCCAAATACAACCCACCTATATGTTCTGTTGCCATTAAGCTGATAGTCTGCACTAGGCCCATCAGCATACCAGGAAAGATTGTTTCCAGACAGCGTGTAGTACCGGTAGTAGTCAGTGTAATAGTGAACTTGATCCTCCGATATTCCAGGCGCCCACAAAATCATGCCGCAGGAAACATAATACGTTGCACCGTTTTGCGGATAGTCGAACAATCCCTTTGTGTCAAAAACAAAAACGAGCTTAGGCGGAAAATCGAACGATTACTTAATCGCAAGGAAACTGTATTTTTGACCGCTGACATTCGCTTGATAGTATATCCCATAGCCTCCGGTTGCCTCGCTATACCAGCTGAGTTGCGTGCCCTCCAAATTAAATACCAAATTTGCGCTACCCGGATATGAAGAACTGCTGTTGAGTGACTGATCTTGGGATGTCTGCTCTGCGAGCCACAAAAAACCAGAGCCGCATGAATTGGAGTTGAATCCGCCCAACGCACTGGCTTGCTGGACAATCACCAGCTTAGGCGGAAAATCGAACCTTTATCCGATGGCAATGTAAGAATAGGTGGTGTTCAGCGCATTAAGTTGAGCGTAGGAGTCTGCTTGGAAATCCCACTTTATAGTGTTAGCGTCTTGTTTAATACCGCCATACGCTTGACCGATATCCAAACTATCTTGCCCAGGACACCAGATGAAAGAATTTCGCCAGAATCCGGCAATATTTAGTGGTGTCAATCCTGTTTGAGTCTTATAGACAATCAGGAGCTTAGGCGAAAAATCGAACGAATAAATACTGAAGTGAGCAGCGGAAAAAGAGACGCCGGCCCGCCCAAAAGCAGGCCAGCGTGCGGAAAAAGGGTTTTGTATTCTGCAACAGATTTTGTCAGCTCGCCAAATCGTTGCAATCTACGGACCGTTTTATTCCACGGGCGTCGCAAAACCGGACAAGCGTGGAGCGGTCGACCTTCAGGGCGCGGGCGATGGACGCATAGCTGTTTCCCAGGTCCAGCAGGGTTTGAATCACGTTTTCCTTGCCTGTGAGCTTGGTATGCTTGCCAAGTGCTCCTTTGGGGCGGCCCAGTTGGATGCCCTCTGCCCGTTTTCGGGCCAGAGCGTCCCGCGTCCGCTCCGAGATCAGCGCCCGCTCAATCTCTGCAGCCAATCCAAAGGCAAACGCGAGGACTTTGCTGGTGAGGTTATCGCCCAGGCGCCAGCCCTCTTTGATCGTCCAGATCCCGCACCCCTTGCCCAGGCAATACGCCATGATACTGAAGATCATGAGGAGGCTCCGGCCCAGGCGGGTGATCTCGGTGGAGATGATGGTGTCGTCGCTTGTGACGCTTTGGAGTTTTTTGCCGAGTTTGCGCTTATCAAAATGTTTCATGCCGCTCGCGGTCTCGATGATCCAGTCATCAATCTGGATCGGAGGGTTTTGGTGGGCGCAAAAATCCTCGATTGCGTACATCTGGTTTTCAACCGTCTGTTTTCCCGTGCTGACTCTGACATAGCCCAAATACATAATCAATCCTTCTTTCTATTTTTTGGAGGTGTGCCATGAAAATTATAAACACAGTTCCCTCGTCCGGTGGAAGCTACAGGATCCAGGATGATCCGTCCCGAACTTCTCCGCCCGGCGGCTACGCCAGGGTTCCGGAGGAGTTGGATTTGGCGGAATTCTACGCCGCGAAGGGATTTGTCTCTCCGAGCTTTGAGGATGACGTCATGACCGGCTATACCGTCAATCAGGAGCTGCTGGACGCCTGGAACACCGCGCATCCCGATCCGGACGTTCTGCTTGAAGCAAGGGAGCAGAAGCTCACCGAACTGTCCGCCGCCTGCAACGCCGCCATTGTCGCGGGATGTGATGTGGAACTTGCGGATGGCGTCACGGGGCACATCTCTCTGACCAGCGAGGATCAGATCAATCTTACGAATGCCGCTGCCAGTGTGAGCGCCGGTGCGGAGGAATACCCCTACCATCTGGACGGGAAACTCTGCGCCATGTACTCCGCCGCGGACATTCTGACAATGGCGCAGACAGCCACGGCCCACAAACTGTACCACACCACATATTTCAATCATTTGAAAGCATGGGTGGAGCGGAGTTCGGCGGAAGAGGCCGCCGCCATCGTATACGGCTCAGAACTGCCGGAGGATCTGGCGGCGAATATGACGGCTCTGCTGGCAGCCGCGGAGGCGTCCCATGGCTGAAAAAGCAAGTGCGCATCTGATACGCTGGGCCATGGGAGGCGTGCTGTATGGTCTGCTGGAAATTCTTTGGAGAGGCCATACGCACTGGACAATGATGCTTCTGGCAGCCATCCTCTGCATCCCTTTGGATATTGCCAACGAACATATTCCCTGGGAATTCCCTCTTTGGCTTCAGGCAGTGCTGGGCGGCACCGCGATCACCGCGGCGGAGCTGGCGGCCGGGCTGGTGCTCAATGTCTGGCTCGGCCTTGGCATCTGGGATTACTCCGGGCTTTTTGGAAATCTATGGGGCCAGATTTGCCCTCAATTCTGGGCGCTGTGGTGTCTGCTGGCCGGGCCGGTGATCGTTGCGTTTGACTGGCTGGACTACCTCTCCGGAGCAGGTGACCGCCCTAGCTACAAGTGGATTTGAGCAAAAAAACCCCCAGCTATCCAGATGGATAGTTGGGGGTGCCTTAGCTTAGATTTTCTTCTAATCCTGTCATGAGCCAACCGGGTTCGCCTTGATTTGATTAGCAGACAACGTATTTGAGGAAAAGAAATGTTGAAATATGTATTGACAATATCATATTTTATGATATAATAAAGTCATAAAGAACAAGGGGGACAAAACAATGACTACTTACCTGACTGTTGAATACGCTCCCGGCTACGGAATTTCGCTGCATACCGCCCGCCGTCTGACCGATGACGAAAAGCAAAGCTACCTCCCTGAGTACCAGGATTATATGCTGGTTGGCACAGGCAGCGATGTCGACCTGAATAACATCACATGGATCAGCCTGTATGAGTTTTTGGGCAAGAGAGCGCCGGACGGTGAGTTTGCCGGATGCAATAACCGGGCGTACATCATCACCCAGGAGCAGTGGGACACCCTGATCGCCATGAACAACGGCGTTGCAGCCAACAAGGCAGAGCAGGAGCGGAGTGCGGAAATTGCCGAGCTGGAGCAGGCAAAAGCCCACGCCGAAAAGCAGATGGTCAATGGTGAGCTCCCCGGCAAAGAAGAGGCCCGGGAAAAGGCCAAGCGTTACAATGATGTGCATAATGAAGGCGGATATGGTTATGTACCGCACTATTATTATGACGAGGAGTACAAGCGGATCTGCGCCCGTCTCGACGAGCTGAAAGGAGCAATTTGATATGACAAACAGAGAAGCGTATGTATTTGGATGGGTCTTCGGCCGGCTCAATGTGGAAGCATATCCGCAGGAGATCGGAGGGGATTTCACCCTTGCCGCTCAGCGCCCGTACACAGCACTCGCCAGAGTCATTTCCGACGCTCACCGGCTTGGCATCCTAAAGGGGGATCTCGACCGGCAGGTTGCTGAGGCGCTTTGTGAAATCACCAGCATTGACCCGCCCGTGGAGGGAGGCTCTGAAAAGTTCCAGCCCCTTGAAATGCAGGGGGCGTGGCAATTAGGCTTTTTTGCCGGTAAAGGCAAGCGCCCGCTTGCGTCTGCCGAGTTTGATATTGCCGCCGCCAGAAAGGCCAAAGGCTTGACTCAAGCCCAGCTTGCGGACGCCATGGGCGTAGATCAGGCGGTGATCTCCCGCTGGGAGAGCGGCAAGGTCAGCCCCAACGCCGAGAACCTGAAAAAACTGAAAGAACTGCTTGGGTGATCGTATGGCCGTTGTCATGCTGCCGCGGACCTGCCGCCAGTGCGGCGCCGTCTTTGATGGCGGCCCCCGTGCCTGGTATTGCCCAGATTGCCGGGCCGCTCGTCAAAAAGAATCGTGGGCCCGCTTCCGCGCCAAAGGACGAAAGGCGGATCGTCCGATAGGTAGCACGGACAAATGCTGCCGGTGCGGGAAAGAATACACTGTGCGATCCGCCCGGCAGAAATACTGTCCGGACTGCGCCTATGAGGGCATCCGGGAAGCGGATCGTCCCATGTCCCGGAAGTGGAACCAGGAACACAAAGACACATACTATCCAGCCCGAAATGCAAAGCGCCGCAAAAAGCCGGGGGAGTGCTAAGCTCCCACCGGCTTTTGCGGCTTATTGCGTCACATACCGCCCCATTTTGAGCAGCAGCAGCCGGACCGAGTTCGCCGTGAAATCCAGCGCCTTCCACCGCTCCGGACTATCAATGATCCCGGCGGCCACCAGCGCGTCCACAGCGGCCTCCAGCTCCGGGTCCGTGTCCTGGCCGCCGCAGAGGGCCAGAAACGCCTCCCAGGCGCCTGCGAAGCATTTCTTTTTTTTCTCATATATCTTGTCCGAATTTCTCAAAAAACTTGTCGCGCCACAGCCGCCGGAGCGGGCCGCGGTACGAATTTGATTCTAACACAAATTGCCGCAGGTTTACAACTTTTTTGCAAGCGCTCTCCGCAGCACGGGAAAAAGCCGCCGGAACCGCGAATGTGCGGCCCCGGCGGCCTGGATGGATCATCTGCGCTGCCCGGTCCTGGTCTGCTCCACGATGTCGTCCATGACCTCCCGGCTGACGGCGCCCTGGACGTAGCCGAAGACGTTGCCCTCCGTGTCGATCATGAATGTGGTGGGATAGGCGCTGATGCCGTACTGGTAGAAGAGCGTGCCCGTCTCGTCCATCACCACGGGATAGGTGTAGCCGTTTTCCTCCAGGAAGGCGGTGATGTCTTCGGCGCTGCCCTCCTGGCCGATATTGGGCCCGGCCACGCCCAGCACCACCAGCTCCCCGGCGTTCTCGTCCCAGTCCTCATACAGGGCCTGGATGTCCGGCATCTCCATCTTGCAGGGGCCGCACCAAGTAGCCCAGAAGTTCAGAAACACCGTCTTCCCCTGGTAGTCCGAGAGGGTGTGGGACTGGCCGTACTGGTCCGTCAGGGTGAAGTCCGGAGCGGGGACCACGGGGATCTCCTGGCTGTCCGCCCCGCTGTTCTCCTCCTGAGAATCGCCGGAGGGGGCCGCCTCTTCGCCGCTGTTCCCGGCGGGCTCTTCCTGCACCGTGCCGGAGCCGGCAGCCAGATCTGCGGAGATGCCGCCGGTGGCGCCGGTGAGGGTCAGGATGCCCATGACGATCAGCAGCACCGCGCCGATCTTCACCGTGTAGCGCACCACATTCTGGTGGGACTTGAAGAAATCCAGCACCGTGCCGGTGAAGAGTCCCACTGCCAGGAAGGGCAGTACGAAGCCCAGGGTGTACACGCCGATCAGCAGAAATCCCGCAGCGGAGGACTCTGCGGAGGAGGCCATCAGCAGGACGCTGCTGAGGGTGGGGCCCACGCAGGGCGTCCAGGCGAAGCTGAAGGTGAAGCCCATCACCAGGGCCACCGCCGGGTTCATAGCCAGTTTGTTCAGATGGAAGGGGAGGCGGTGTTCCTGCTCCAGCAGCATGGTCCGCTTGCCCAGCCCCAGCTGGTACAGGCCGAACAGCAGGATGATGACGCCGCTGGCCCGGGCGAACCACACTTGGTAGTTGTGGAAGAACTCCCCCAGGGCGGTGAGGCCCAGCCCCAGCAGGAAGAAGGCGAAGCTGATGCCCACCACGAAAAAGAGGGTATTGAGGAAGATCTTTCCCCGGGGATAGCGGCGGACGCCGTCCTCGCCCACCACAGCGGCGCCGCCGGCCAGATAGCTGACGTACAGCGGCACCAGCGGCAGCACACAGGGGGAGAAGAAGCTCAGCGCGCCCTGCAGAAAGACAGTGACGGCGGATACGCTGGTCTCAATGGAAAAGCCCATGGGGACATCCTCCTGAATATGAAGTCATGGCGCCATCATACCGGGTTTTCCAGCCGCTGTAAAGAGGGATTTGCCACATCTTCCGGGAAACACGGAAGAATCCTCTTGACAGCGGGGAGCGGGGCGGTCAAGATAAAGAGTGGAAAACAAGACCGCAACGGGCGGCAGGGAGGCACTTTGCAATGGAAATGGTGGATTTGTACGACGAGAACCGGCTCCCTCTGGGCCGGACGGCGGAGCGTTACGCCCCCAAGGGGGAGGGAGAATACCGGGTGGTGGTCCATATCTGCGTGTTCGACAGCCGGGGCCGCCTGCTGATCCAGCAGCGGTCTCGGGAAAAGGCCGTCTGGCCGGAGGCATGGGATGTGTCTGCCGCCGGCGGCGTGGATGCCGGAGAGACCAGCCGCCAGGCGGCGGAGCGGGAGTTCCGGGAGGAGCTGGGCGTGGCCCTGGACCTGACGGGAGTGCGGCCCTCCTGCACCGTGAACTTCGACGGCGGCTTTGATGACTTCTTCCTGGTGGAGCGGGACCTTGGCCTGGAGGAGCTGACGCTCCAAAAGGAGGAGGTGGCCCGGGCCCGTTGGGCGGAGCTGCCGGAAATCCTGGACATGGTGGACCGGGGGGAGTTCATCGACTATCCCAAAAGCTTTCTGGCGTTTTTGTTCGACATGCGGGGGACTTTCGGCTTCTGCACCAAATGAAGCACCGTCCGGACCGGAGCTTCAGCGCTTTTGAGAAAACGGCCTTGACAAGGAATAATAAACATGGTATAAACGAAACATACTAATAGTATGTATTGGAAGGGGGGCCGGTATGGCCCGAAACAAGCACCCGGAGGAGACGGTGGAAAAGATCCTGGCGGTCTCCGCGAAGCTGTTTATGGAAAAGGGATATGAGCACACCACCCTTCAGGACATCATTGACAATCTGGGAGGACTGACCAAGGGGGCCATCTACCACCACTTCAAGGGCAAGGAGGAGATCCTCCTTGCCATCGCGGACCGGATGGGAGAGCAGACGGAGGCCTGGATGCGGACGGTCCGGGACGATCCCGGCCTGACCGGAGCGGAGAAGCTGCAGAAGATGTTCCGGGCATCCCTGGAGAACTCGGACCAGACGGACCTGTTCGTGCTGGCGCCCAATATGCTGAAGAACCCCAAGCTGATGAGCATCCTGCTGGAGAGCATGATCGGGGAGGTCCTGCCCAACTACATGGAGCCCGTCCTGCGGGAGGCGGTGGCGGACGGCTCCATCCGGACGGACTACCCGGAGGAACTGGGGGAGCTGCTGCTTCTCCTGTCAAACGTGTGGCTGAATCCCATGATCTACCCTGCCACGCCGGAGAAGACCCGCCGCCGCATGGAGCTATACGACCAGATGCTGCGGAGCATGGGCCTGGACCTGCTGGATCAGGAGCTGTTGAATCAGTGGGAGCGATTTTGCCGCCTGTCCCAGGAACGGCTGTAAACAACAGAAGAAACTGCCCGACAGGGCAGCTTCTTTTTCACATAAATACATACCAACCAAATGTATGAAAAGGAGGAGCGTATGAGACAAACTGATCGGATCCTGCCCCAGGACCTGGCCGCCTGTCTGTGGCTGCTGGGTCTGGCCCTGCTGGCAGGAGAGAACGGGAGGAGGAATTGAGATGCGGGAAAAGCTGTTTCACCGGGACTTCACCTTGGTGGTGATTGGACAGATCATCTCCCTGCTGGGTAACGCCGTGCTGCGATTCGTCCTGCCGCTGTATCTGCTGGACGTCACCGGTTCCCGGAGCCTGTTCGGCCTGTGCTCCGCCGCGGCGTTCGTGCCCATGGTGGTGCTGACGCCCCTGGGCGGCGTGGTGGCGGACCGTCTCCATAAGCAGAGGATCATGGTGGTGCTGGACTTCTTCACCTGTGCCCTGGTGGCCCTGACGGCGCTGGCCTTGGGGCATCTGCCCCTGGTGCCGGTGCTGGTGGCGGCCATGATGTTGCTGTATGGTATCTCCGGGGCATACCAGCCGGCGGTGCAGGCCAGCATGCCCCTGCTGTGCCCGCCGGACCGGCTGGTGGACGGTAACGCCGTCATCAACCAGGTCAGCGCCCTGTCCAGCCTGCTGGGACCGCTGCTGGGGAGCCTGGTTTACGGTGCCTTCGGCGTGACACCGGTCCTGGCGGGGGCCTCCGCCTGCTTCTTTGCTTCGGCGGTGATGGAACTGTTCATCCAGATCCCCCATACGCCAAGACACACTGGAGCCAGCGTCTGGCAGACCGCCAGAGCGGATCTGGCGGAGAGCGGGACCTTCCTCCGGCAGGAACGGCCGGAGATCCTGAAGTACATCGCCCTGGTCAGCGCCTTCAACCTGCTGCTGAGCGCGCTGCTGGTGGTGAGTATGCCGGTGCTCATCAAACAGACCCTGGGGCTGGGGGACACCTGGTACGGCCTCAACCAGACCGCCATGGCGGCAGGGAGCCTGGCCGGGGGCCTGACAGCGGGACTGCTGGGTCCCCGGCTGACAGTCCGCCGGTCCTGGCTGACGCTGCTGGCCTGCGGGGTCTGCCTCATCCCCATGGGGCTCTGCCTGCTGGCAGGCGTGGGGGCTGTCGCGGCCTTTGCTGTGCTGACGGCTGCGGGCTTCGTTCTGATGGCTTGCGCCGCGCTGTTCACCGTGACCATGCTGGCCCACATTCAGGCTCAGACGCCGGCCACGCTGGTGGGGAAGGTGGTGTCTCTGCTGCTGACCGTCTCCCTATGCGCCCAGCCGGCGGGGCAGGCTCTCTACGGGGTCCTGTTGGAGCAGCTGGCCGGGGGCGAGGGCTGGGTGCTGCTGGGCGCGGCCTGCGGGGCCATGATCGTCGCTGCGGCGGCCCGGCGGGTGGCTTACTCTGCCGCCTCCTGCTCCAGCAGATGCATGGCGGAGACCTCGTAGGCCACCCGTTCCTGGGCGGTGCCGTCCTCCAGGACCTTGCGGTAGGTCCGGCTCTGGACCCGGCCTTCCAGGCTGAGCGTGTCCCCCACCTGGAGCCGGGCCGCCTGGACCGCCAGCTGTCCCCAGGCGATCACCGGCAGATAGTCCGCCCGGCCGTACCGGCGGCTCACCGCCAGCATCAGGTCGCAGATGCTGCGGCCCAGAGGGGTGCGGCGGAAGATGGGGGGCTTGCACAGGGCGCCGGAGAGCAGAATGCGGTTGCAGGGCTCTCCGGACCCGGGGTCCATGGCCTGGGCATACACCGTCAGCACCAGCCGATTCCCAACGCCGGAGCGGTTGTTGAAGGACCGCAGCTGCCCCCGGACCCGGAGCGGGTCCTCCAGCCGCACCGCGGTCAGCAGGGCCTCCGGCACCAGCACCGGCAGCGTGTCCGGAGTGCCGGAGAGCCGGGGTACCTGCAGGGGAAAGCGATAAAACCGGGTGCCGTGGTTTTCATGGGAGAGTGCAGGCGCCTCCAGAGCAATCCCCTCCAGCAGCACCTCGTTGCGGGTCTGAGTCGTCATGTTGTCCACCTCTCGGTCGTGATGGTACACCTTATGAGAGCCGCGGCCGGGATAGACCTGAAAATCCCCGGCGGCGGAACAGGTCCTTGCCTCCGGGGCGGAATGCGTATATAATAAAGCCATGAATCCGGCGGCCACCGCCGTTCCACAAGGAGGGGAAGCGATGAAAGCCATCGTCTACACATCCCAGACCGGGCACACCCAGCGGTATGCCCAGATGCTGGCGGAAAGGACCGGCGTGCCGGCATACAGCCTGAAGGAGGCCGGAAAGAGCTTGCGGCGGGGCGAGGAGATCTTCTACATGGGCTGGCTGATGGCCGGCACGGTGAAGGGCCTCCAGAGCGCCATGGACCGCTATACCATCCGGGGGGCAGCCATTGTGGGGGTCTCGCCTCAGGGGAACGGCGACCTCTGGACCGAGGCCCGGATCAACGGGGGATACAGCGACAGCGGCGGGCGGCTGTTCTATCTCCAGGGCGGCTACGCGCCGGAGAAGCTGGGCTTTTTCTATCGCATGATGATGAAGCCCATGGCCGGCTCCGTTGTCCGTCAGGTGCAGGCCCGGGGAGAGGCCGCCACGGACCAGGAGCGCCGGATGGCGGAGATCTTTCAGCACGGCGGCGACTTTGTCCGGGAGGAGGCGCTGGATGAGATCGTCCGCTGGTTCCGGGAGGGCCCCCACGACGGAGAGGTGAAAGCGGTCCCCAGCGTGGACATTTGAACCTGACGAAAAAGGCCCCGGCTGTCCAAAAGGACAGCC
>NZ_KI271722.1:0-7962 GCF_000469445.2 Oscillibacter sp. KLE 1745
GGCCGCTGACGCGGCCGCCTGATTCAGTCTGCAATGTCCCGTGTAGCATAGGCGTTCAGCTCCATGCCAGCCGTATGCCCTGCCAGATATTCATAATACCCCTGGGCGCCGATCATGGCACCGTTGTCGCCGCAGAGTTTCAGCGGCGGCAGGTATAACCGGATGTCTGCCGCCTCGCAGGCCCGACGAAGATCCTCCCGGATGACGGAGTTGGCCGCTACGCCGCCGGCGGCGCAAAGCACGGTGCGGCCAGTCTGCTTTGCCGCCTCCATGGCCCGGGGCACCAGTGTATCGCTGACAGCCTGGGCGAAGTCCCGAGCCAGCGCTGCCCAGTCCAGAGACTCCCCCACCTGCTGAGCATGGTGGGCCAGGTTCACCACCGCCGTCTTGAGGCCGGAGAAGCTCATGTCCAGCTCTGCCCCGTCCACATGGGCGTGGGGCAGGGTGTACACCCCGCCCGGGGACTGCCGGGCCAGGGCGTCCATGGGGGCGCCGCCGGGATAGGGCAGGCCCAGCACCCGGGCCGCCTTGTCGAAGCACTCCCCTGCTGCATCATCCCGGGTGGCGCCCAGAATCTCCATATTCGTGTAGTCCCGGACGTCCACGATCATTGTGTTGCCTCCGGAGATGGCCAGAGCCAGGAAGGGCGGCTCCAGTTCCGGAAAGGCTAGGTAATTGGCGGCGATGTGGCCCCGGATGTGGTGCACCGGGATCAGGGGCACCCCCAGGGCAAAGGCCACCGACTTGGCGAAGCT
This sequence comes from Oscillibacter sp. KLE 1745, assembly GCF_000469445.2. Lineage (NCBI taxonomy): Bacteria > Bacillati > Bacillota > Clostridia > Eubacteriales > Oscillospiraceae > Oscillibacter > Oscillibacter sp. KLE 1745. The sequence continues at coordinate 756 of NZ_KI271722.1, forward strand.
GAGACCCACCAGCACCGCGCCGATGAGCCCCGGGGCATAGGTCACTGCCACCGCGTCGATGTCGGACTTCTCACAGCCCGCCTGCCGCAGAGCTTGGTCCGTCAGGGCGGCAATGGCCTCCACATGCTTGCGGGAGGCGATCTCCGGCACCACGCCACCGTACAGGGCGTGGAGGTCCGCCTGGGAGGCGATGGCATCGGACAGGACCGTGCGCCCGTCCTCCACCACGGCCACCGCTGTCTCGTCGCAGGAGGACTCAAAGGCCAAAATTTTCATGATCTGTCCCTCTCTTTTCCGTCACTGCTGCCAGGATACTCTCTCGCCCGGCGTCCCATTTGGATCAAAGGGGATGCGGACATATCTGCGGAATTTATCCGGCGCAAAGGTACTGGCATAGACAAAGCGGTGCTCCTCCATCAGGGCGGACTCGTCCACTTTCCCCTCCGCCCAGTACAGGGTCTTGTAGGGTACGCCGAACATCTCCGTGTCATACCCGGCGGTCCGGGCGCCGTTGCGGGCATAGAAGCCCAGCCGCCGCTCTGCCATGGCCGGGTCCGGGGCGTAGCAAGGGATCTCACTCTCTCCGAAGATCACATTGCCCCGCTCCGCCTCCCGGAGCTTCTCCAGGATCACGGAGCCCAGGCCGCCGTTCCGGCGGTCTGCGGCCACGCACAGATAGTCCAGCAGGGCCCAGCCGGGGTGGCCCAGCCATAAAAATGCCTCGCCGGCGATGTCGTCCCCGTCAAAGAGGCACCAGGGGCGGTACCGCCCCTCGGCCCACATCTCCTCCATATTCTTCAGGGGCTTCAGCTCCGCTGCGGGAAATGCTGTCCGCAGGTCCCGGTCATAGACCGTCCGCAGCTGCTCCAGTGTCGGGATCCTCAGTTCCATCGGTAAACTCCTTTGTCATGATGATGGCATCCTCCTTCGGATGCTCGTAATAGTTTTTCCGCCTGCCCACGCTGCGGAAGCCCCGGCTGCCGTACAGGGCGATGGCCCCGTAGTTGGAGGCCCGGACCTCCAGCGTCAGAAACGCCAGCTTGTGGGCCTGGGCAAAGTCCAGGAACACTTGCAGCAGCTTCTGGGCGATGCCGTTGCGGCGGCACTCCGGCCGCACGGCCACATTGGTGATGTACCCCTCGTCCAGCACCACCAGCAGGCCGGCGTAGCCCGCCACGTGGTCCTCGTCATCCAGGGCCACCAGGAAGGCGGCGCAGTCGTTCTGCAGCTCCTCCACCAGCATGTTCCGGGACCAGGGGGTGGTGAAGCAGATCCGTTCCAGCTCCGCCACCTCGTCCAGATGGTCCCCGGTCATGGGGACGATGCGCACGTGCATCTGTTCTCTCATGGTTCTCTCTCCTCTCGTTTTCCGGCATCCCCGCCGATGGTACGGGCATACAGCCCCACGCCCAGAAGGACCGCCGCGCCTCCGGCAACCGTCAGCCAGCCCGGCCGCTCGCCAAAGAGCAGGAGTCCCCAGACAGAGGCGAACACCGGCTCCATCAGCTTGACCGTGGCGATGAAGGCCGGCGGCAGATATTTCAGCCCCCAGCTGAATACATTGTGTCCCAGCAGGGTGCAGCATACCGCCATGCCCAGGGCCGTCAGCCCGTTCACCGGACCGTAGCCGGCCAGCGGCGTTCCGCTCAGCAGGGCCGCAGCCAGCAGCGTGGCCGCGGCGGACGTATACACCAGAAAGGTGTACACTGACGTGGAGAGCCGCTGCCGGCAGACCGTTCCGATCATGGTATAGACCGCCATGGCGGTGGCGCCAGCCAAGGCAATCAAATCTCCCAGCAGCGCATTCGTCCCGGCGGCGCTGTCTGCCAGCGCCACCACCGTGCTGCCTGCAAAGGCAAGCAGGACCGCGGGCCAGGTCCGGCGGGGCAGCCGCTGCCCCAGAAACAACGCCGAGGCCGCTGCCACAAAGAATACCTCCGTATCCACCAGCACCACCGCCGAGGCGATGGAGGTGGCCCGCAGGGCCCCAAAATACGCCGCGAAGTGGATGCCCAGAAACAAGCCGCTGGCAAGGCACAGCAGCACGTCCCGCCGGGTCAGGGATTTCAGCTCCCGCCTTCGTCCCGCCAGTACCGGGACCGCCATCAGCGCCGCCGAAAAGGCCATCCGGTACAGCGCCAGGATCAGGGACGGCGCCGTGGACCACCGGACAAACACCGCCGACAGGGACACCCCAGCCACGCCCAGCAGGACGATCAGCCGCTTCATGCGCCGCCCTCCCTTCGGATGCACTCCGCCGTCTCCCGGGGCGTCAAAGCCGTCACATCCAGGTGCCGGATGTCCAGGGCATCATACAGCGGCAGGTAGGCCAGGCTCCGGTCCAACACATCCGGTATTCGCTTTCCGGCGCGGATATCTCCCTCCAGCCGGGACCGCAGGGTCTCCGGTGTGCAGACCAGGGAGACGGCCCGCAGGACATACGGCTCCGTCAGGCGGCGGAGCAGGTCTTCCCAGATTTCCCGCCGGTGCAGGACCCAGCAGAAAATCACATGGTCATAGGCGGAGCAGCGGAGGAAGCTGTTCAGGAGAAAAGAGATGTTCTCCAGCACCATCTCCCGGGTCTCCTCCGTCACCTGGAAGGGGTGGGCATCCCAGCACCAGTCCCCGTCCAGGAACACGCTCCGGTCCAGCAGCTGCTGCAGCTGGCGGCAGGCGGCGGTCTTGCCCACGCCCATAGGACCGCCGATCATATACAGGCGCTTCATGCGCCCATCTCCGGCGCACTGTCCGCCCAGGCCTGGAGGCGGTTGAAGAACCGCCCCACGTGAAAGCCGTCCGTGACGCCGTGGTGGACCTGCATGGCCAGGGGCAGCAGGGTGCGGCCGTTCTCCTTCCGGTAGCGGCCCAGGGTAAAGATGGGCAGCAGGTAGTCGTTGGCCTCCGGCAGCTCCAGGTGCAGACTTCGGAAGGAGGCCCAGGGCACGGCGGAGATGTTGAAGAGTCCCTGTCCCGCCTCCGGCGGGCGGGCTTCAAAGGTGTGGATGTCCCCATAGCGGGCCCGGTCCGCCTCCCAGTCCTGGCAGAAGGCCCGCAGATCCGGCTGGTAGGCGGTCCAGAGGACGGAGAAGGTCTCATCGTCCTTGTGAAAAATCGTATAAGTGGGGTCCACCCGGTCGTAGACGCCGATGGCCCCCGTCTCGTCCATAGCCATGCGGAGGGCCGGGTCCGCGTTGACCATCCGGGAGATGCCGTGGATCACCGACGGATAGAACCGGAGTCCCGACCCCCGCAGGCGGGGCAGCAGGGCGGAGATGTCCACGTCCACCGTCATGCTGTACCAACAGGGCACGTCCCGGTGGTAATGCTCAAAATACGGACGGCGGGGCCACGCGGCGTAGTCGATCTTCTGAAATCCCATCAGCCCTTGGCCTCCAGCCAGTTTCTGCCCCAGTGGGCGTCCGCCGTTAGGGGGACGGAGAGGGACACCACGTTCTCCATCTCCTCCTTCAGCAGCGCCGCGGCGGTCTCCGCCTGGGCCTCCGGGCACTCCACGATCAGCTCGTCGTGGACTTGCAGCACCAGACGGGCCTCCGGCAGTTCCTGCCGCAGGCGTTTCCGCACCGCCACCATAGCCAGCTTCATGATGTCCGCCGCGGTGCCCTGGATGGGCATGTTCAGGGCCACTCGCTCCCCGAAGGAACGGAGGTTGAAGTTGGAGGACTTCAGCTCCGGCAGGTCCCGCCGCCGGTGGAACAGCGTCTCCACATAGCCCTGCTCCCTGGCCCGCTCCACAATGGCGTCCATATACGTCCGGACGCCTGGGAAGGTGGCGAAGTAGGCCTCCATATACGCCTTGGCCTCCGCCACGCTCACGCCGATGTCCTGGCTCAGAGAGAAGGCGGAGATGCCGTAGACGATGCCGAAGTTCACTGCCTTGGCCTGGCGGCGCATCTCATGAGTTACCTGGTCCGGCGCCACGCGGAACACCTTGGCCGCCGTCTCCGCGTGGAAGTCCCCGCCGGAGCGGAAGGCGGCGATCATGGCCTCGTCCCCAGCCATGTGGGCCAGCAGCCGCAGCTCGATCTGGGAGTAGTCGGCGTCCACTAGGACGCAGCCCTCCGCCGGGATGAACATCCGCCGGATCTCGCTGCCCAGGTCCGTGCGGGTGGGGATGTTCTGGAGATTAGGCTCTGTGGAGGAGAGGCGGCCCGTGGCCGTCACCGTCATCTGGAAGCTGGTCCGCACCCGGCCGTCCGGGTCCATGGCCTTCAAAAGGCCGTCGGCATAGGTGGATTTCAGCTTGGCGTACTGGCGATACTCCAGCACCGCCCCCACGATGGGGGCCTCGTACCGGAGCTTTTCCAGCACATCGGCGTTGGTGGACCAGCCGGTCTTGGTCTTTTTGCCATGGGGCAGGCCCAGCTTGCCGAAGAGGATCTCCCCCAGCTGCTTGGGGGAGTTGATGTTGAATTCCTCCCCCGCCATGGCGTAGATCTGCTGTTCCAGCTCGGCGCTCCGCCGGGCCAGCAGATCCCCGAAAGCACCGAGGGCCTTGGCGTCTACCCTGCATCCGGCGGTCTCCATCTCCGCCAGCACGGCGCAGAGGGGCATCTCGATCTCATGCAGCAGGTCCATCTGGCCCCGCTCCGCCAGTCTTTCCGCCAGGGCGCCGTACAGGGCGTCCACGGCGGCGGCGTAGCTGTCGAAGCTGGCCTCCGCCGCGGCGGCGTCCCCCAGCAGGGAGAAGGCGTCCGGTTCCAGGTAGAGGGCCTTTGGCAGCTCCTCGTTGAAATAGGCGACGAACAGGCGGGCAAGGTCATAGCTTCCCGCCGTGGCGTCCAGCAGGTAGGCAGCCAGGGCGGTGTCGAAGACGAAGCCCTCCGCCCGCAGGCCGTTTTCCAGCAGCGTCCGCGTCAGGTCCTTGACATTGTGGGAGACCTTGCGGACGTCCGCCGCGAACAGGGCGTTCAAAAGGGCGTTCCAGTCCCCCTGATACTTGTCGAAGAACAGCTCCGCCGTGACGCCGGTGTCCGCCCCGGTCCGGCAGACCACAGAGAGGCCCGTCAGGTCCGGCAGGGCCAGCACCGATACATGGTCCGCCGCTCGCCAGAGGGCCAGCAGCCGCTCCGTCTGAGCAGGCTCTGTGACCTGCTCCACGGTCATGGTGAAGTCCGCCCTTTCCGCCGCTGGCTGCTCCGCCGGGGACAGGCCGAACTTCTCGATCAGCTTGGTGAACTCCAGCTTCAAAAACAGCGGGTAGGCGTCCGGGCCGGGCTTCCGGCACAGGTTCTCCTCGGGATGGAAGTCCAGAGGCGCGTCGGTAACGATGGTGGCCAGCCAGTAAGACTCCCGGGCGCTCTCCTCCCCCTCCGCCAGCTTGCGGATGGCGGCAGGCTTGGCCTCGATGTCCGGCATTTTGGCGTACAGGTTGTCGATGCTCTCGTACTGCTGGATCAGGGCCATGGCGGTCTTCTCCCCGATGCCGGGGACGCCGGGGATGTTGTCGGAGCTGTCCCCCATCAGGGCCTTCAGGTCGATCATGTGGATGGGGGCGAAGCCGTACTGCTCTTGGAAGGCGGTCTCCGTCATATCCTTGGTGGTGGTCTGCCCCATGCGGGTGGACACCAGCTTCACCATGGTGTGGTCGGTAATGAGCTGCAGGCTGTCCTTGTCGCCGGTGACCACCACGCAGTCCCAGCCGTCCGCCTCGCACTTGCGGGAGATGGTGCCGATCAGGTCGTCGGCCTCCCAGCCCTCCTGCTCATAACGGGGAATGTTCAGGGCGTCCAGCACCTCTTTCAGCACCGGCACCTGGACCCGGAGCTCCTCCGGCATGGGCTTGCGGGTGGCCTTGTAGGCCTCCGACGCCTGATGGCGGAAGGTTGGAGCGTGGACGTCGAAGGTGACGCACAACGCGTCCGGCGCCTCCTCCCCCTCCAGTCGAAGGAGCGTGGTGAGAAATCCGAAGATGGCGTGGGTGTAAAGCCCGTCCCGTGTGGTGAGAGGACGGATGCCGTAATAGGCCCGATTCAGGATGCTGTTGCCGTCGATGACCATGAGCTTCATGGGGAGTTCCTCCTGCCCGCAGGCTGATTTTTCCATAGAGATATAGTATATCCCAAATCCGGCGTTTACGCAAGGCGGGTTTGCCTTGCAATGGGCCGCCGTCTGTGATAGATTGATGGAGAGGCGGTCCTGTTTTCGGATCATGGAAAGGAGGGCTACATCATGATGAAGTGCCGTCTGTTTTCCGCCCTGCTCCTGCTCTTTATTCTCATGGCGGCGGGCTGTTCCGGCCAGCCGGCAGCGGTAACCGCCGACGACCTCGCCGACCAGGTCTACATCTACGAAAAAGAGGGGTTTGGGAGCGATTTCTATATCACCCTCAACAGTGACGGAAGTATGCGCTGTTCCGAAGGAGCCCTGAGCAGCTATTTTGGGCTCGGCACCTGGAAACTGGACGGAGACACCGTGATCCTCACCACAGATGATGAAAAATTCGTCAACCGCTTTGCCGTCGAGGACCGTACGCTGGTGTACCAATCAGCGGATTCCACAGGCTTTATGTACCTGACAGTGTCCGACGGCGAAAAATTTCTGCCCTCCGGGGCTCCCGTCGGCAGCCTCGACATCGACGAGGGGTAACACGACGCCCCCACACCATTCCCGCCGGGCGGCAGATTGCCGCCCCTACATTTTTACGGGCTCTTCGCTTTTGCAAGTCCAAGGCCTAGATAAAAGATAAGAGATACTTCCCGGAGAAGGGCATCTCTTATCCCCTATCTTTTATTTCTTATCTTCACTCTGCCGCCCCGCGGCGCAAGGAGGCACCATGAACCGTCATCCCGCCCACATCCTGTTGTTGAAGGCCGCCCGTGCTTTGGAGCTGCTCATCGCCGCCGTGATCCTGCTGGTGATCGTCTGCGGGGCGGTATTTTTGTTCCGGGAGACTGGCCGGACCCTGCTCCTCTCCCCAGAGGCCTTCGCCCTGGGGGATTTCCTCTCCGCCACACTGCTGCTGGTGATGGGAATTGAGTTCGTGAAGATGCTGGCCCTGCACACCGCCGACGCGGTGGTGGACGTGCTGCTGTTCACCATCGTCCGGCAGATGATCGTCAGCCACACCGACGCGGCGGAGACGCTACTGGGCGTGGCAGCGGTGGCGGGCATCTTCGCTGTGAAGAAATATCTTCAGGCCAGGGAGAACGCCGCGTGAAGCCGCACGGACCGGACGGCAAGCCGTCCG
>NZ_KI271722.1:8062-10062 GCF_000469445.2 Oscillibacter sp. KLE 1745
CCCGCCTGCGGCGGAGGGCGTCTGCCAGCCGCGCGCCTGCCCAGCCTGCGGCGGCGCCCACCAGAATGCCCCCCAGCACGTCGGTGGGCCAGTGGACGTACAGGTACAGCCGGGAGAAGGCGATCCCAGCCGCCAGTACCAGGGCAGGCTTCCACAGGGGGCTGCCGGAGGCCCGGAGGGCGAACACCGCCGCAAAGGACGCCGCCGTGTGCCCCGAGGGAAAGGATGCGTCCGCCGGGGGTGCTGTCAGCAGCTCCACCGCGGTATTCACCAAGAAGGGCCGGATCCGGCCGACCAGGGGTTTCAGAACGATATTGCAGCAGATCAGATCCAGAATCAGCGCAAAGGACAGGGACATCCCTGTCCAGCGGTGCTTCCGCAGAAGCAGCAGCACCGCCGCCAGCAGGATCCAAATCTCTCCGTGGTCGCAGATCCGGCTGATCCACGGCATCACCGCGTCCAGAAAATCGCAGCGCAGATGGGCCTGGAGCCAGTCCAGCACCGCCAGTTCCGCCGCCTGCATCATACTTCCACACTCCTCTCCCGGCGCTTGCGCCGTGTGTGCAGGGAGCATCATACCACATTTTCCCCACAGTGCGCAACGGTTTTGGCATTTTCTTCTATGATCTGCACAAATCTGCGGGATTTTTGGCATTTTTCTGGGAAGGGGCGTTGACATCTCCCCGAGAACGTGATAGGATACCTTCAAAATTGGATCGCTCAGATAGAGGCGCGGCGTTCATCAGTACCGCTCCGGCAAGGCCAGGCAGCCGCCGGACGGGGAAGGGTCCGCCGCCGAAGTGCCGGGACGATGCCTGTCCTTCTGGTGCTGGGCCGTCAGGGAATACCTGCCGGACTGTCACAAACCTTTGTGAAGCGCTATCAATGGCTGTTCGGGATCGTCCCTGCCGGGGGCTTCTTTCCGTATTTTCCATGGACCGCTTGACAAAGCGGTCCATTTTTTCTCCTCTCCGCAGGCGGCAGGCGCGGAGGAGGTCTGTGACCGCCGCGGAATCTTTTTTGAGATGAGAAAGGTGAAGAAACATGAAGAGATTGTTGACCTTGCTGATGGCTCTGGCCATGACAGCGTCCCTGGCCGCCTGCGGCGGCACCGGCAGCTCCGGCGACACTGCCGACTCCGGCAATTCCGGCACCACCGCTGAAGGCGGGGAGACCGCCGGCTCCTCCGGCGTGGAGGACGGCGTGCTGACCATCGCCATGGAGTGCGCCTACGCCCCTTACAACTGGAGCCAGAGCGACGACTCCAACGGCGCTGTGCCCATCTCCAACGTGCCCGGCACCTATGCCAACGGCTACGACGTGATGATCGCAAAGCAGATCTGCGAGGCCAACGGCTGGGAGCTGGAAGTGGTTCAGTCCGACTGGGACTCTCTGGTTCCTGGCGTGCAGACCGGTACCTTTGACGCCGTCATTGCCGGCCAGTCCATGACTGCCGAGCGCAGCGAGCAGGTGGATTTCGCCGGCCCCTACTACTACGCCTCCATCGTCTGTGTGACCAAGACGGACAGCCCCTATGCCAACGCCGCCGGCATCAGCGACCTTTCCGGCGGCACCTGCACCGCGCAGATCGCCACCATCTGGTATGACTCCTGCCTGCCTCAGATCGAGGGCGCCCAGGTCCAGACTGCCGCGGAGACCGCCCCCGCCATGCTGATGGCCCTGGAGACCGACGCCGTGGACTTCATCTGCACCGATATGCCCACCGCCATGGGTGCCGTGGCCGCCTATCCCGACATGAAGATTCTGGACTTCACAGACTCCGACGACAACTTTGAGGTTGACGAGGGCGAGATCAACATCGGCATCTCCGTGATGAAGGGCAACACCGAGCTGAAGGAGGCCATTGACAGCGTGCTCTCCACTATGACGGCGGACGATTTCAACACCCTGATGAACGAGGCCATCGCCATTCAGCCCCTGAGCGAGTAAACACTTTCCAGAATGACCCGCGGCGGGAGGACAGTCTGTCCTCCCGCCTG
>NZ_KI271722.1:10162-12203 GCF_000469445.2 Oscillibacter sp. KLE 1745
GGGAGGACAGTCTGTCCTCCCGCCTGCTTCCCGCATATCAACTCTTTACCGAAGGGAGTCTGCCTCCATGGAGAAACTGTTCCAGCTGGCATCCGACATTGCCAAGCTCTGGTCGAACTACGGCGTGTCCCACTATCTGCCCGGCATCCGCAATACCTTGATTCTGGCACTGGTGGCCACCGCCATCGGCTGCCTGATCGGATTCGTCTGCGGCATTCTGAACACCATTCCCCACAGCAAGAACGACCCGCCCGTCAAGCGGTTCTTTCTGGCGCTGATCCGGGCAGTGGTCCGGATCTACGTGGAGATCTTCCGGGGTACCCCCATGGTGCTGCAGGCGGTGTTTCTCTATTATGGCCTGCCCTATTTTACGGACAACGCCGTGCGGTTTGACAGCATCTGGATGGCCGCCATTCTGGTGGTGTCCATCAACACCGGCGCCTACATGGCCGAGTCCGTCCGGGGCGGCATTATCTCCATCGACCCCGGCCAGACCGAGGGCGCCAAGGCCATCGGCATGACCCATGTGCAGACCATGCTGCATGTGATCCTGCCTCAGGCCATCCGGAATATCCTGCCCCAGATCGGCAACAACTTCATCATCAATGTGAAGGATACGTCCGTCATGTTCATCATCGGCTTCCCCGATTTCTTCTCCGCCCACCGGGCGGCGGTGGGCGCCAGCTACCTCTACTTCCCCTCCGCCGTGGTGGAGATGGCCGGGTACCTCACCATGACGCTGATCGCCTCCTTCCTGCTGCGCTGGTTGGAAAAGCGGATGGACGGCAGCAGCGATTACAAGCTGGCACAGACGGACCATCTGACCATGGCCGCCGGCACATACAGCCACCCGGACCGAGGCACTCCCTTCGATGAGCGGAGCAAAGAGTACCGGGATCGGGTCCGTCAGGAATTGCAGCACGGCCGTACGAGAGGAGATCGCTGACAACATGGACGATATGATTTTAGAGATCCGGCATCTAAGCAAGTCCTTCGGCAGCCACGAAGTGCTGCGGGACATCGATTTCACCGTGAAAAAAGGCGATGTCACCAGCATCATTGGTGCCTCCGGCTCCGGCAAGAGTACCCTGCTGCGGTGCATCAACCTGCTGGAGACCCCCACCAGCGGCGAGATCCTCTACCGCGGCCAGAACGTCACCGGTCCCAAGGTCAATGCCCCCCAGTACCGCTCCCATGTGGGCATGGTGTTCCAGTCCTTCAACCTGTTCAACAACATGACCGTGCTGGAAAATTGCATGGTCGGGCAGATCAAGGTACTGAAAAAGGACAAGGAGACCGCCCGGAAGCGGGCCATGGAGTATCTGGAAAAGGTGGGCATGGCGCCTTACATCCAAGCCAAGCCCCGGCAGATCTCCGGCGGCCAGAAGCAGCGGGTGGCCATTGCCCGGGCCCTGGCCATGGAGCCGGAGGTGCTGCTGTTCGACGAACCCACCTCCGCCCTGGACCCGGAGATGGTGGGAGAAGTCCTCTCCGTCATGCAGGACCTGGCCCAGGAGGGCATGACCATGCTGGTGGTGACTCATGAGATGGCCTTTGCCCGGGACGTCAGCAGCCATGTGGTGTACATGAACCAGGGCGTCATCTGCGAGGAGGGCACGCCGGAGCAGGTCTTCGGCAATCCCCAGAAACAGGAGACGCAGGACTTCCTCTCCCGGTTCCGCAAGAATTGAATCCCGTCTTTCCCGTTCCCGGAGGCTGCGCCTCCGGGAACTTTTTTGTCTTTGTTGCGTCCACCACTTGTTCTTGTGGAAAAATCAGTTTAGAATAGCAACATCTTGTGCTTATGGAGGGATCCGGCCATGCACATTCACGGACTTCAGAAACTGGCCATGGTGGACTACCCGGGAAAGCTGGCAGCCACGGTGTTCACCGGCGGCTGCAACCTGCGGTGCCCCTTCTGCCACAACGCATTGCTGGTGACCCGGCTGGCGGAGACGCCGGAGATCCCGGAGCAGGAGGTGCTGGACTTCCTGGCCTCCCGCCGGGGGCTTTTGGACGGGGTGGTCCTCACCGGCGGGGG
>NZ_KI271722.1:12303-47590 GCF_000469445.2 Oscillibacter sp. KLE 1745
GGGGAGCCGCTGCTCCAGCCGGACGCAGCGGATTTTCTGCGGAAGGTGCGGGAACTGGGCTTTGCCGTGAAGCTGGATACCAACGGCTGTGATCCTGCCCGGCTGGCGGAGATCCTGAACCAGGGCCTTGTGGACTATGTGGCCATGGACGTGAAAAACGCTCCGGCGCGGTATGCCGAAACCGTCGGCATACCGGGCTTCAACCCCGCCCCAGTGGAGGAGAGCATCCGTCTGCTGCGGAAAAGCACCGTGGACTATGAGTTCCGCACCACCCTGGTGCGGGAGCTCCACAGGCCGGAGGACCTGGACGCCATCGCCGCCTGGCTGGCAGGGGCACCCCGGTACTATCTTCAGAACTTTGTGGACTCCGGCAATCTGATCGGCCGGGGATATCACGGCTTTACAGCAGAGCAGCTGCAGGGCTTTGCGGAGCGGGTCCGGCCGTTCTTTGGAGCTGTGGAGCTGCGCGGCATTGACTAGATATGGAAAAATTCAGCGTTTTCACAGAAAATGAATACAAGATATAGTGGCATTTCTAATTGACAAGCCCCCAGGAAGTGGTAGAATGGGAAATACGGGGCGCGTCAGCGCCCATTGACTTGTCAGGAGCAGGGAATTGAATTTATCATAGAGAAAGCAGGGGTTTCATGTATCAGGTCGTCAAGCGGGATGGAAAGATCGCCTCTTTCGACATCTCCAAGATCAGCACCGCCATCACCAAGGCCTTTGAGGCCACCCACATGGAGTACAATCCGGACATCATTGATCTCCTGGCCCTGAGGGTCACGGCGGATTACCAGGATAAGATCCATGACGGCAAGATCACCGTGGAAGACATTCAGGACAGCGTGGAGGACATTCTCAGCAAGGCAGGCTATGCCGACGTGGCCAAGGCCTACATTCTCTACCGCAAGCAGCGGGAGAAGATCCGCAACCTGAACTCCACCATGCTGGACTACAAGGAGCTGGTGGACAACTACCTGCATATCAACGACTGGCGGGTGAAGGAGAACTCCACCGTCACCTACTCCGTGGGCGGCCTGATCCTCTCCAACTCCGGCGCCATCACCGCCAACTACTGGCTCTCTGAAATCTATGACCAGGAGATTGCCGACGCCCACAAGAGCGGCGCCATCCACCTCCACGACCTCTCCATGCTCACCGGCTACTGCGCCGGCTGGAGTTTGAAGCAGCTGATCCAGCAGGGCCTGGGTATCCCGGGCAAGATCAACTCCACCCCGGCCAGCCACCTCTCTACTCTCTGCAACCAGATGGTGAACTTCCTGGGCATCATGCAGAACGAGTGGGCCGGCGCCCAGGCGTTCAGCTCCTTTGACACCTATCTGGCCCCCTTTGTGAAAGTGGACAACCTCTCCCAGAAAGAGGTTAAACAGTGTATCCAGTCCTTTGTGTTCGGCGTGAACACTCCCTCCCGCTGGGGTACCCAGGCGCCGTTCTCCAACATCACCCTGGACTGGACCGTGCCCCGTGACCTGGAGAACCTGCCGGCCATCGTAGGCGGCAAGGAGCAGGATTTCACTTACGGCGACTGCAAGAAGGAAATGGATATGGTGAACAAGGCGTTCATCGAGATCATGACCGAGGGCGACGCCGACGGCCGGGGCTTCCAGTATCCCATCCCCACCTATTCCATCACGCGCGACTTTGACTGGTCCGACACGGAGAACAACCGCCTCCTGTTCGAGATGACCGCCAAGTACGGCACCCCCTATTTCTCCAACTACATCAACTCTGACATGGAGCCTTCTGACGTGCGCAGCATGTGCTGCCGCCTGCGGCTGGATCTGCGGGAGCTGCGGAAGAAGTCCGGCGGCTACTTCGGCTCCGGCGAGTCCACCGGGTCCGTGGGCGTGGTGACTATCAATCTGCCCCGGATCGCCTACCTCTCCCAGACGCCGGAGGAGTTCTATGAGCGGCTGGACCACATGATGGACATCGCCGCCCGGAGCCTGAAGGTGAAGCGCACCGTCATCACCAAGCTGATGGATGCGGGATTGTACCCCTACACCAAATACTACCTGGGCACCTTTGATAACCACTTCTCCACCATCGGCCTCATCGGCATGAACGAGGTGGGCCTGAACGCCAAGTGGCTGCGGAAGGACCTGACCCATCCGGAGACCCAGGCCTTTGCCAAGGATGTGCTGAACCACATGCGGGAGCGGCTGATGGACTATCAGGAGCAGTACGGCGACCTCTACAACCTGGAGGCCACCCCCGCCGAGTCCACCACCTACCGGCTGGCCAAGCATGACGTGGCACTGTATCCCGATATCATCACCGCTGCCAAGAACCCCGGTGACACGCCTTATTACACCAACTCCTCCCACCTGCCGGTGGGCTACACCAACGACATCTTCGAGGCCCTGGCCATCCAGGATGACCTGCAGACCCTGTACACCTCCGGCACTGTGTTCCACGCCTTTTTGGGTGAGAAGCTGCCGGATTGGAAGGCGGCTGCCAATTTGGTGCGGAAGATCGCGGAGAATTTCAAGCTCCCCTACTACACCATGTCCCCCACCTACTCCATCTGTCCGGACCACGGCTATCTCTCGGGCGAGCACTTTACCTGCCCCAAGTGTGGGAAGACCTGCGAGGTGTGGAGCCGCATCACCGGCTATTACCGCCCTGTCCAGAACTGGAACGACGGCAAGGTCCAGGAGTTCAAGGACCGGCAGGAGTACCAGGTGGAAAACTCCCGGCTGGAGGGCCGCCGCCTCTGCGACCGGGATGCTGCGACGGAGCCCGCAGCCGGCACCGCGCCCAGCACACCGGCGGAGCGGGGCGAGGACGGCCTGTTCCTCTTCACCACCAAGACCTGCCCCAACTGCAGCATCGCCAAGCGGGAGCTGGAGAAGGCGGGCATCGCCTATCAGGTGATGGACGTGAACGAGCATCGGGAGCTGGTGGCCCGGTACGGTATCCAGCAGGCCCCCACCCTGATCGTCCGCCACGGAGAGCAGGTGGAGAAGCTGGTGAACGCCTCCACCATCAAAAAATTCGCCACTTCGCAGAGCGTGTAAACAACGAAAAAGGAGGGACTCTCGTCCCTCCTTTTCCGAGCTCCAAAATGCCGTCTCTGCGGAGCAGCCCCCGCGGTACAGCGGTTACTATGTGGGGGGCTGCGAAGTCTCCCTTATCTTCTGTCAGTCATCAGAGAGGAACATCTATGGACCAGTATTTCGACATCATTATCGTGGGCGGCGGCCCGGCCGGGCTCACCGCCGCCGTCTACGCCCGCCGGGCAGGAAAGTCCGTTCTGCTGCTGGAACGGGAGAGCTTCGGCGGGCAGATCGCCTCCTCTCCCAAGGTGGAAAACTTTCCGGGCCTGCCCGCCGTGTCCGGCGCTGAACTGGCGGAGCGGCTGTACAGCCAGGCCGAGGCCCTGGGGACCCGGATCGAACTGGAGGAGGCGCTGGAGATCCAGAGCGGCACGCCCAGCCGGGTGGTCACCGACTACGGTGCCTATACCGCCGGGGCGGTAATCCTGGCCGCCGGGATGCGGCGCCGGACCCTGGGCCTTGCGGGCGAGGATCGTCTGGCCGGCATCTCCTTCTGCGCTGTGTGCGACGGAGCCTTTTACGCCGGACAGGATGTGGCAGTGGCCGGAGGCGGCAGCACCGCCCTGCAGGATGCGCTGTATCTGGCAGACATCTGCCGCCATGTGACGGTGATCCACCGGCGGTCGGACTTCCGGGCGGATCCCATTCTGGTGGAGCGGGCGGAGAAGACCGCCAACCTCACGCTGCTGCGGTCCACCGTGGTGGAGGCCCTGGAGGGATCGGAACGCCTCACCGGCCTGACCCTGCGGAACACCGCTGTGGGAGAAGTCTCCCACCTGCCGGTCTCTGCGCTGTTCCAGGCGGTGGGTCTGCTGCCGGAGAGCCGGCTGGCCCGGTCTCTGGGGGTGCCGGTGGACGAAGCGGGCTTTATCGCCGCCGGGGAGGACTGCCTGACGCCGATTCCCGGCATCTTTGCGGCAGGGGATCTCCGCGCCAAGGAGGTCCGCCAGCTGACCACCGCCTGCGCGGACGGCGCTGTGGCGGCCCTGTCGGCCTGCCGCTTCTGTGTTTGACGCCGGGCCACCTTCTCAAGAATCCGTACAGGCCGCTGGGCGTTCCCGGCGGCCTGTGCTGTTCTCTTCACTCCTCCAGAAGAGGGGGAGATTTTTCGGTCTGGGCGGGATCGCAAGAAACCGTTCACCCAATGGAAAGGCGGCCGCCGGTTTTTCGGCGGCCGCCTGGCGTTTATTTGATGGCAAAGGTGACGGAGACGGTGACCTGCTGTTCTCCCAGCAGCCCGCCCTGCGCTACGCAGTAGGTCCCGGCGGGCAGGACGCCGCCCCAGTCCAGCTCTCCCCAGCTGAGGGTAAGCTTCCGGCTCTCTCCCGGGGCCAGCTCATAGGCAATGGCGATGGTGTCCATTTCCTTGTTCATCTGATACCAGCCGCCGTTCACCTGCCGATAGAGACCGTAGTCCGCCCCATAGGAGAAGGTCTCCTCCGCCGCATTTTGCAGTACCACAACCGCGCCGGTGGTAGTGCATTGCTGCAGCTCCATCGTCAGCCCCTCCGGCGCCGCAGACAAGGCAGCCGCGGGCATCCCGCCCAGGAACAGCCGCTGGGTCAGAACGGCCAGCTCCTCCCAGGAGACGTTCTCCGCCGCCTGCAGCTCCGTGGCGCTGCCGGAGAACCACAGGCCGTTCCGCACGGCCCATTGGACAGCCTCCCGACTCCAGGTTGGGATGGTATCCGCGTCCCGGTATCCGGCCAGATCCCGGTCGCTCCCCTTCTCCAGCGGCAGGTCCGTGGTCTTGGCATAGCGGTACAGCATCACCGTCGCCTGCTGGCGGGTCACCGGTGCCGCAGGACGGAAGGCACCGCCTGCATAGCCCCCTGCGATGCCGCTGGCCTTAGCCCAACAGAGCGCCTCGAAATACGGGGACCAGGAGCCCACATCCCGGAAGGGTGCGGAGCTGCCCTCGCTGACCACAGGAGCGCCGCCGTGGGCCACATGGGCGTCATACAGGGCGTCTGCAAAGGCCCCGCGGCTCACCGCGTCCGGCGGTGTGCTTCCAGTCCCGCTGGCGGCACCGCACAGCAGCAAGCAGGCGCACAGGCACAATATCCAACCTCTCCAGATCCGACGTCTCATTCGGCGTCACGCTCCCCTTCTTTGTTTTTCCTGACTCCATGCGCCGTGCGGGCCATGAGAACAGGCAAGCCGGTTGGCGCATGAGGGTTTTCCGCATACAGACCCACAGCTCGCGCGCAGGACTTTCAAACCGCACATGGTCCTTCTACCATAGGTCTTTATAGGAATTAGACGATTTTTCCACAGGTTTTGTTTCATCTCCGGCAGAATTTTTTACTGTCGGCGAGCATCACAGGCCGTTGACGATGTTGTCCGGCCGCTCTCCCGCAGCCAAATGCTCCACATTTCGCCACATGTGGGCATGGGCCCGACGGAAGGATGCCTCTGTAATGCCGCCCAGGTGGGGTGCCAGGACCACTTTCCGCTGGACCTCCGGCGGCAGCGCCGTCAGGGGGTGCCCCGCCGGCACCGGCTCCGGGGACAGCGTGTCCAACCCCGCTCCGGCGATTCGCCCCTCCAGCAGGGCCTGCCGCAGGGCCTCGTTGTCCACAAGGTCTCCCCGGGCGGTGTTGATGAGGTACGCTGTGGGTTTCATCCGCCGCAGCAGAGCGGCATCCACCAGATTCCGGGTCTCCTCCGTGACAGCGCAGTGGAGGCTGACGATGTCGCTCTTCTCCGCCAGCTCCTCCAACGGCAGGTAGGTGACGTGGTATTTTTTCTCCTCTTCCGGCAAGCGGCGGTGCTTGGTGTAGTAGTACAGCTCGCAGCCGAAGGGGACCAGCCGCTCCGCCGCGGCCCGCGCAATGTCTCCAAAGCCCACCAGGCCCACCTTGCAGGCAGAGAGCTCCGTGATCCCCTCCACCATGCACCGCTCTTTCATCTCCATCTGCCGTCCCGCCCGGACGGCCTCGTCCCCCTCCAGGGCATGGCGCAGGAGCATCAGTATCAGCAGGACCGTCTGCTCCGCCACGGCCCCGGCGTTGCAGCCCTTGTTGTTGCAGACGTAAATGCCCCGCTCCCGGGCGGCGGAGAGGTCAATGCGGTCAAACGCCACCCCCTCCGAGTGAATCAGCCGCAGGCAGGGCATGTGTTCCATCAGAGCAGCGGACACCACCGTGATGGCGTCCACGAACAGCACCTCCGCATCAGCGCCGGCGGCCAGAATCTCTGCCTCCGTGCTGTCCTTGTCCAGAAATACCAGCTCCTGCTGCTGGATGAAGGGCATCGCGGGCTGATAGGCCCGGTAACGGGCCTCCGCACCCAGGATCACAATCTTCACGAATAACGCCTCCCTCTTTCGTTCAACTCCATTATAACATCCCCCCGGCGGTTGTCCACGGTGAAAACCCACGAAATCCGGCCGTACAAACGCCTCCGGCCCGTGCGTCCTGCCGTCAACAGCAGACTGGATATGCCGGGGCAAAAAAGGAGGGCGGAATCTGTCAAATCTGCCAGTTGCGGCGCCGGAGAAAATCCGGTACAATAGGTATGACTTTTATGGTATTACCTATTTTGAGATCAGAAAGAGGTGTGACTATGAGCGGTCAGCCGGCCCAGACCAAGACCATCCGCTCTCAGCTGCTTGCCGACATGAAGGACGGTGCCTACGCCAGCTGCGAGCGCCTGCCCCGGGAGAGTGTCCTGGCAGAGAAGCTGGGAATCAGCCGCACGCAGCTGCGGGACATTCTGGCCTCTCTGGAGCGGGAGGGCTTCATCACCCGCCGCCACGGAGTTGGCACCATCATCAACCGCCATGTGCTGAACGTCCAGACCCGCATGGACATTGAGGTAGAGTTCCTGGACATGATCCGCCAGAGCGGACATGAGCCGGCGGTGGCCTTTGTCCGGGTTTCCGATGGGACTGCCGATGCCCAGGTGGCCGCTCAGCTCCGCATTCCGGAGGACACCCCCATCATCCGCATCGCCCGGCTGTGCACCGCGGATGGCCGGCCCGCCATCTACTGCGAGGACGTGGTGGAAAAGGCCCTGGCCAAGGGGGATTACACCATCCAGGACTTCAAGCTCCCCATCTTCCACTTCCTCCAGCGGTTCTGCGGCATCTATCCCTATCTGGATCTGACAGACGTGCGGCCCGCCGCGGCGGATGCCGCCCTGGCGGAGATCTTCCAGGTGCCCATGGGCACGCCGCTGCTGAACATGGAAGAGGTGGACTATGACATCGACGGACGCCCCGTGTTCTGCTCCAGCGAGTATTTTGTGGACGGCATCTTCCGCCACACCGTCATGCGGAAAAAACTCTGAGCCGCAGAAAGGAGCGCTTGCGATGAAAAAAGTTGCCGTCATCATGGGCAGCGACAGTGACTGGCCCGTGGTCAAAGGGGCCTGTACCCAGCTGGACGCCCTGGACATCCCCTATGAGGCCCATATCCTCAGCGCCCACCGGACGCCGACCCAGGCGGCTGAGTTCGCCAAGTCCGCCCGGGAGCGGGGATTCGGCGTGGTCATCTGCGCCGCCGGCATGGCTGCCCATCTGGCGGGGGCCTTTGCCGCCAACACCACCCTGCCTGTCATCGGCATTCCCATGAAGGGGGGCGTCCTGGATGGGCTGGATGCCCTGCTGGCCACAGTCCAGATGCCCGGCGGCATCCCGGTGGCTACGGTAGCACTGAACGGCGCGAAAAATGCTGCTGTGCTGGCCGCCCAGATCCTGGCGGTGGAGGACGAGGCCCTGACCCGGCGCCTGGAAGCGGAGCGGCGGAAGATGGCGGAGCAGATCGCCGAGAAGGACGCCAAGCTCCAGGAGGAACTCCTGAAATCGTGAGAAATCGGAAATGAGGAATCGGAAAGTCTTGAGTCCGTCCTGACCGGACGGCTCAAAGTTCCGTATCCGCGCCATCCCGCGGCCGGATTTCTGATTTCTCATTTCTATTTTCTCTTTCCCTTCCGTTTTTCTAATGGTTTATCAATTGCCTATTCAAATATCTAATCTCTCAACAGAAAGAAAGGACGAACGCACCATGCAGAAGCTGGAACAGCTCTATGAGGGAAAGGCCAAGAAGGTCTTCCGCACCGACGACCCGGAACTTTACATCGTGGACTACAAGGACGACGCCACCGCCTTCAACGGCCTGAAGAAGGGCACCATTGCGGGCAAGGGCGTCATCAACAACCAGATGACCAACCATCTGATGCGGCGGATCGAAAAGGCCGGCATTCCCACCCACTTCGTTCAGGAGCTGAGTGAGCGGGAGACCCTGGTGAAGAAGGTCTCCATCGTGCCGCTGGAGGTTATCATCCGCAACCTCTCTGCCGGGTCCTTCGCCAAGCGGTACGGTGTGGAGGAGGGCATCGTATTCGACGCTCCCACCATCGAGTTCTCCTACAAGAACGACGAACTGGGAGATCCCCTGCTGAACAGCTATCACGCCCTGGCGCTGAAGCTGGCCACAGCGGAGGAGATCGAGACCATCAAGAAGTACGCCTTTGCCGTCAACGACATTCTCAAGGCCTTCTGGGCAGAGTGCGGCGTCACGCTGGTGGACTTCAAGCTGGAGTTCGGCAGACTGACCGGCGGCACGATCGTTCTGGCGGACGAGATCAGCCCCGACACCTGCCGCCTCTGGGACGAAAAGACCCATGAGAAGCTGGACAAGGACCGCTTCCGCCGGGACCTGGGCGGCGTGGAGGGCGCCTATGCCGAGGTCATGCAGAGACTGCTTGCCCATGATGCCGACTGAGCTGAGCGCCGTGCTCCCGGCCCGCCACATCCAAGAGGAGTGCGGCGTGTTCGGCGTGTACGCGCCGGAGACGACGGATGTGGCCCCCCTGGCCTATTACGCCCTGTACGCCCTCCAGCACCGGGGCCAAGAGAGCGCCGGCATCGCGGTGAACGATGATGGCGTGTTCACCGCGTACCGGGATGTGGGGCTGGTGAACGAGGTGTTTCCGGCGGAGCGGCTCCGCTCCCTGGGCACGGGCACCATCGCCGTAGGCCACGTGCGCTACGGCACCACCGGGTCCGACAACAAGCGGAACGTCCAGCCCATCCTGGTGAACCACTACAAGGGCCGCATGGCCCTGGCCCACAACGGCAACCTCACCAACTCCCACGCATTGCGCCAGGAGCTGGAGAGCCAGGGCTCCATCTTCCAGACCACCACGGACTCCGAGGTCATCGCCTACATCATCGTCCAGGAGCGTTTGCGCGCCCCCTCCATCGAGGAGGCGGTCTCCGCCGCCATGGACCGGATCGAGGGGGCCTACTCCCTGGTGATCTCCTCCCCCACCAAGCTCATCGCCGTCCGGGACCCCCACGGCTTCCGGCCGCTGTGCATGGGCCGACTGCGGGACGGGGGCGTGGTGTTCGCCTCCGAGTCCTGCGCCCTGGACGCCATCGGCGCCCGGTTCGAGCGGGACATCCTGCCCGGGGAGATCGTGGTGGCGGACAAGTCCGGCGTCAAGTCCGACACCCGCCACTGTGGCAAGGTCCCCAAGCGGCTCTGCGTGTTCGAGTTCATCTACTTCGCCCGGCCGGACTCCGTCATCGACGGGTCCAGCGTCCACGTGGCACGGCAGCGGGCCGGGGCCTTCCTGGCCCTGGAGCACCCGGTCCAGGCGGACATCGTCATCGGCGTGCCGGACTCCGGCCTGGACGCCGCCCTGGGCTACGCCCGGCAGAGCGGTATCCCCTACGGCATGGGGTTCATCAAGAACAAGTACATCGGCCGCACCTTCATCTCCCCCACTCAGGCCATGCGGGAAAACGAGGTCAATATCAAGCTGAACCCCATCCGCTCCGTGGTGGAGGGCAAGCGGGTGGTGCTGATCGACGACTCCATCGTCCGGGGCACCACCTGCCGCCGGACCATCGACCTGCTGCGGAAAGCCGGGGCGAAGGAGATCCACATGCGGGTCAGCGCGCCGCCCTTTGTGGCCGCCTGCTACTACGGTACGGACATCGATGACCCCAGCAAGCTCATCGCCAACAACCACTCGGTGGAGGAGATCGCAAAGATCATCGGTGTGGATTCCCTGGGGTATCTGAGCCTGCAGGACGTGGTGAAGCTGGCGGACAATACCCAGTGCGGCTTCTGCACCGCCTGCTTCGGCGGGGGCTACCCCACCGCCGTGCCCCAGGACGGCGGCAAAGACCGATTCGAGTGCAAGATCAGTGAGAGGGAGAGGACCTGATATGGAGAGTTATTCGGAGAGCTACCGGAAGTCCGGCGTGGACATCACCGCAGGCTACGCCGGTGTGAAGCTGATGGCCCCCCACGTGGCCCGGACCAGGATCCCCGGGGTAGTGTCCGGCATTGGGGGCTTTGGCGGGTTGTTCGCCCCGGACCTGACCGGCATACGTGAGCCGGTGCTGGTGTCCGGCACCGATGGGGTGGGCACCAAAATCCGCATCGCCCAGCTGCTGGACCGGCACGACACCGTGGGCGTGGACTGCGTGGCCATGTGCGTCAACGACATCATCTGCTGCGGGGCAAAGCCCCTGTTCTTTCTGGACTACATCGCCATCGGCAAGAATGTGCCGGAGAAGGTGGCCGCCATTGTCTCCGGCGTAGCAGAGGGCTGCGTCCAGGCGGGCTGCGCCCTCATCGGCGGCGAGACCGCCGAGCACCCCGGCATCATGGCGCCGGAGGACTACGACCTGGCGGGCTTTTCCGTGGGCATCGTGGACAAGGGCGATATCATCGACCCGGACCGGGTCCGCTCCGGGGACGTGGTGCTGGCCCTGCCCTCCTCCGGCCTCCACTCCAACGGATTCTCCCTAGTGCGGAAGGTCTTTCACGTGGAGCATGCCAATCTGACGGTCTACTGTGAAGATCTGGGGGAGAGCCTGGGCGAGGCCCTGCTGACCCCCACCCGCATCTATGTGAAGCCGGTGCTGGCCGCCATCGACGCGGCAGAGGTCCACGGCATCAGCCACATCACCGGCGGGGGCTTTTATGAGAACATCCCCCGGTGCCTGCCGGATGGGATGACGGTGAAAATTGAGAAGGCTGCCGTCCGGACGCCACCCATCTTCAAAATGCTCCGGGAGACCGGCCACATCCCGGAGCGGGACATGTTCAACACCTTCAACATGGGGGTCGGCATGGCGGTGATCGTCTCCCGGGACACGGCGGACCAGGCCCTCTCCGCCCTGGCCCAGCACGGCTGCCCCGGCTATGTGATAGGTGAGGTGATCTCCGGAGAGGAACGGGTGATCCTATGCTGAACAAGGCCCGTATCGCTGTGCTGGTCTCCGGCGGCGGCACCAACCTGGAGGCGCTGCTGAACGCTCAGGAAGCAGGCGCCCTGCCCCACGGGGAGATCGTGCTGGTCCTCTCCAGCAATCCCGAAGCCTACGCTCTGGAGCGGGCAAAGCGCCGCGGCGTGCCTGCCATTCCCCTGTCCCGGAAGCAGCTGGGGCAGGAGCCGTTTGAGGCGGCGCTGATGGAGGCGCTGACGCAGTACCGGGTGGATCTGGTCGTGCTGGCCGGGTTCCTGTCCATCCTGTCCGCGGACTTCGTCCGTCGCTGGCCGGACCGGATCGTCAACGTCCATCCCTCCCTGATCCCCGCCTTCTGTGGGAAGGGGTATTACGGGCTGAAGGTCCATGAGGCAGCCCTCCGCCGTGGCGTCAGGGTCACCGGCGCTACCGTCCATCTGGTGAACGAGATCCCGGACGGAGGGCGCATCCTGCTGCAGAAAGCGGTGGACATTCTGCCCGGCGACACGCCGGAAACCTTGCAGCGCCGGGTCATGGAACAGGCGGAGTGGGTGCTGCTGCCCCAGGCCGCAGAACAGCTGGCCGCCCACATCGCCACGGAAAAGGAGGAGCATCTGTGAAACAGGATTTATGTGCCCTGCTGCGGGGCAATCCCTATCCCGGCCGTGGGATCGTGCTGGGCATGACGCCGGACGGCAAGTCGTCCGTGGCCGTCTATTTCATCATGGGCCGCAGCGCCAACAGCCGCAACCGCGTCTTCGCGGAGGAGCCGGACGGCATCCGTACCCAGGCGGCGGACCCCGCCAGGATGGAGGACCCCAGCCTCATCATCTACCACCCGGTACGGCAGATGGGCCGGGGACTCATCGTCACCAACGGGGACCAGACGGACACCATCCTGGAGTTTTTAAAGCAGGGCCTTCCCATGGAGCAGGCCCTCCGCACGCGGGAATTCGAGCCGGACGGTCCCAACTGGACCCCACGGATTTCCGGGCTGCTGGGGCCCAACGGCAGTTACAAGCTGTCCATCCTGAAAGCCGCCGACGGGACCGGCAGACGCTGCCTGCGGCAGACCTTCGAGTATCCTGGCCAGCCGGGGACCGGCCACTTCCTCCACACCTACGCCGGAGACGGCGATCCCCTGCCCTCCTTTGCCGGAGAGCCGGAGCAGGTGGCCGTGGAAGGGGACATTGACAGCCTCGCCAGCGCCGTTTGGGACGCTCTGGACGAGGCCAACAGGATCTCCCTCTTCGTCCGCTTCACAGACCTGGAGACCCGGAACTTCCAGCAGCGCATCGTCAACAAGTATTCCGGAAAGGAGACCCAGGCATGAACGAACTGGAACTGAAATACGGCTGCAATCCCAACCAGAAGCCCGCCCGCATCTTCATGCGGGACGGGTCCGACCTGCCCCTCACGGTGCTGAACGGCAAGCCGGGATACATCAACTTTCTGGACGCGCTGAACGCCTGGCAGCTGGTGCGGGAACTGAAAGAAGCCACCGGCCTGCCCGCCGCCGCGTCCTTCAAGCACGTGTCCCCCGCCGGGGCTGCCGTGGGCAACCCCCTCAGTGATGTGGAGCGGCAGATGTACTTTGTGGAGGAGGGCGCAGACCTCTCCCCCATCGCCTGTGCCTACATCCGGGCCCGGGGTGCGGACCGGCTGTGCTCCTACGGGGACTGGGCGGCCCTCTCCGACGTGTGCGACGCCGCCACCGCCCGGTATCTGAAATATGAGGTGTCCGACGGCATCATCGCCCCCGGCTACACCGACGAAGCCCTGGAGATATTGAATACCAAGAAGAAGGGCAATTACAACGTCGTGCAGATCGACCCGGACTACGTCCCCGCCCCCCAGGAGTACAAGGACGCGTTCGGCGTCACCTTCCAACAGGGGCGGAACAACTTTGAGATCAATGAGGCGCTCCTCACCAACCTTGTCACGGAGAACAAGGACCTGCCGGAAGCGGCCAAGCGGGACATGATCGTGGCCCTCATCACCCTGAAATACACCCAGTCCAACTCCGTCTGCTACGTGAAGGACGGACAGGCCATCGGCGTGGGAGCGGGCCAGCAGAGCCGCATCCACTGCACCCGCCTGGCGGGCACCAAGGCGGACACCTGGTGGCTCCGCCACCATCCCAAGGTGCTGGGCCTGCAATTCGTGGAGAACATTCGCCGCCCGGACCAGGATAACGCCATCGACGTATATCTCTCCGACGAGTATGAGGACGTGCTGGCGGAGGGCATCTGGCAGAAGACCTTCGCCGTGCGCCCCGATCCCCTGACGGCGGAGGAGAAAAAAGCCTGGATCGCAGCCCTCACCGGCGTCACATGCGGCTCCGACGCCTTCTTCCCCTTCGGCGATAATGTGGAGCGGGCGAGAAAATCCGGCGTCCAGTACATCGTTGAGCCCGGCGGTTCCATCCGGGATGACCATGTCATTGAAACAGCCAACAAATACGGCATGGTGATGGCGTTTACAGGGATGCGGCTGTTCCACCACTGAGCGTCTTTGAAGAGAAGCGGGCCTGTCCGGCATCCTGCCGCCGGGTCTGCCGAGTCTGGGCCCGGATAGGGGCAATGAAGTTTCCTTTTCTGATTTGCGATGGCAAATCAACCGGGAAAGCCTGTCCGGTTTTCCCCGGTCTCTCTTCACACTGTTTTATGCACGAAGCAAGGAGGACGATTCGATGGATCTTCTCGTAGTAGGCGGCGGCGGCCGGGAGCACGCCATCATCAAAAAACTGAAAGAAAATCCGGTGGTGGAGACGATTTACGCCCTGCCGGGCAACGGCGGCATCGCCGCTGACGCCGTTTGTGTGCCGCAGATCAGCGCCACAGACATCGGCGCTATTGTGGACTTCGCCGTCTCCCACGCCGTGGGGTTCGCGGTGGTGGCGCCGGACGATCCTCTGGCTCTGGGGTGTGTGGACGCCCTCCACGCCGCGGGCATCCCCTGCTTCGGGCCGGACGCCAGAGCCGCCCGGATCGAGTCCAGCAAGGTCTTTGCCAAAGACCTGATGAAAAAATATCACATCCCCACCGCCCGATATGAGGTGTTCGATACGCCCGCTGCGGCGCTCGCCTATTTGAAAACCGCCTCCTTCCCCATCGTCATCAAGGCGGACGGTCTGGCCCTGGGCAAGGGCGTGCTGATCTCCCGGTCCTATGAAGAGGCAGAGGATGCCGTCAGGACCATGATGGAGGACCGGGCCTTCGGGGACTCCGGCAGCCGGGTGGTGATCGAGGAGTTTTTGACTGGTCCGGAGGTCAGCGTTCTGGCTTTCACCGACGGCACCGCCATCGCCCCCATGGTGTCCTCCATGGACCACAAGCGGGCGGGGGACGGAGATACTGGCCCCAACACCGGCGGCATGGGCACCGTGGCTCCCAATCCCTGCTACACCGAGGACATCGCCCGGGTGTGCATGGACACCATCTTCCTGCCCACTCTGGCCGCCATGCGGGCGGAAAGCTGCCCCTTCAAAGGCTGCCTGTACTTCGGTTTGATGCTGACCCCGGACGGGCCCAAGGTCATCGAGTACAACTGCCGCTTCGGGGACCCGGAGACCCAGGTGGTGCTGCCCCTGCTGAAAACAGACCTGCTGACGGTCATGCAGGCGGTGGAAAGCGAGACCCTGGGAGCGCTCACCGTGGAGTGGCGGCACGCCTCCGCCGCCTGTGTGATCTTGGCCTCCGGCGGGTATCCAGGGCACTACGAAAAGGGTAAGCCCATCTCTCTGCCCGCGTCGGCACCGGGAAACGTGACCATCTACCACGCCGGGGACAGACTGGACGAGAATGGGCAGCTGGTCACCAGCGGCGGCCGGGTACTGGGCGTCACCGCCACCGGTCCCACTTTGCGGCAGGCTTTGCACGACGCCTACGCCGCCGCCAGGGCGGTGGACTTTGACGGCAAATACCTGCGCCATGACATCGGCCAGCGGGCTCTGGCGGCTCTGGCGGACTGAAACGCATATTTTGATGAGCGCCCAACCGGCGCCGGGAGGTCATACGATGGTAAGACGGATCTATGTGGAAAAGAAGCCGGGGCTCCGGCAGGAGGCCCGGGGCCTGCTGCACGAGCTGCAGACCGTGGTGGGCGTCTCCGCCTTGGAGGACCTGCGCCTGCTGAACCGCTATGACGTGGAGGGCCTGGACGAGGCCGCCTTCCGCCGGGCGGTGGGGACAGTGTTCTCTGAGCCTCAGGTGGACGATACTGCCGCAGCCCTGCCCGCCGGGGACTGCATCGCCTTCGGCGTGGAGCCCCTGCCGGGACAGTTCGACCAGCGGGCGGACTCCGCCGCCCAGTGTATTCAGCTGATGACTCAGGAGGAGCGGCCCACGGTCCGCACCGCCAGGATCTATCTGCTCTTCGGCCCCCTGACGGCGGCGGATGTGGACGCGGTGAAGCGGTATGTCCTCAACCCCGTGGAGTGCCGGGAGGCGTCTTTGGACCTGCCGGAGCGGCTGGCGGCAGAGACCGCCGTCCCGGCAGACGTGGAAACGGTCACGGGCTTCACTGCCCTGGACCGGGCGGGCCTGGATACCCTGCTGGCGCGGCTGGGTCTCGCCATGGACCTGGAGGACCTGTCGTTCCTCCAGGCATACTTCCGGGACACGGAGCGCCGGGACCCCACCCTGACGGAGATCCGGGTGGTGGACACCTACTGGTCCGACCACTGCCGCCACACCACGTTCTCCACCCATCTGGACCACGTGGAGATCAACGATCCGGCGGTCCAGGCCGCCTATAACCGGTATCTGGCCGCCCGGGAGGAGGTCTATGGGACAGAGAAAGCTGCCCAGCGGCCACAGACCCTCATGGATATCGCCACCATCGGCGCCAAGGTGCTGAAGCGACGGGGGCTTCTGCCGGAAATTGACGAGAGTGAGGAGATCAACGCCTGCTCCATCCATGTCGCCGCCCAGGTGAACGACAAGCCCCAGGACTGGCTGCTGATGTTCAAGAACGAAACCCACAACCACCCCACGGAGATCGAGCCCTTCGGCGGCGCGGCCACCTGCATCGGCGGCTGCATCCGGGATCCCCTGTCCGGCCGGGCCTACGTCCACCAGGCCATGCGGCTCACCGGCTGCGGCGACCCCCGGACGCCGGTGGCGGAGACCCTGTCCGGCAAGCTGCCCCAGCGCAAGCTCGCCCAGACCGCCGCGGCGGGCTACTCCTCCTACGGCAACCAGATCGGCCTGGCCACAGGGCTGGTCAGCGAGGTATATCACCCCGGCTACATCGCCAAGCATTTGGAGTGCGGCGTGGTGGTGGCCGCCGCCCCGGCGGAGAATGTGGTCCGCGAACGGCCTCAGCCCGGGGACGTGGTGATCCTGCTGGGGGGGCGCACCGGCCGGGACGGCATCGGCGGCGCCACCGGCTCCTCCAAGAGCCACAACAGGCAGTCTCTCACCACCATGGCCAGCGAGGTCCAGAAGGGCAATGCCCCGGAGGAGCGGAAGATCCAGCGGCTGTTCCGGGATGGGAATGTCACCCGGCTCATCAAGCGGTGCAACGACTTCGGCGCAGGCGGCGTATCCGTGGCCGTGGGTGAGCTGGCGGACGGCCTGGATATCGATCTGGACGCAGTGCGGAAGAAGTACGACGGCCTGGACGGCACAGAGCTGGCCATCTCCGAGTCCCAGGAGCGAATGGCAGTGGTGGTGGCCCGGTCAAACGCAGACCGATTCATCGCCGCCGCGGAGGCGGAGAATCTGGAAGCGTACCCCGTGGCGGTGGTGACGGCGTCCCCCCGGATGGTGATGCGCTGGCGGGGCAGGACCATCGTGGACCTGAGCCGGGACTTCCTGAACACCAACGGCGCCGTGAAGCACGCCCGGGCGGCGGTTCCTGCCCCCATTCCCGCGTCCCCGGTCTCCCAGGATGCCGAAAACTCCTCCCTCCGCTCCATAGCCTCCAGTCTGGCGTCCGCCTCCCGCAGAGGGCTGGCGGAGCGGTTCGATTCCACCATCGGCTGTGGCAGCGTGTTGATGCCCTTCGGCGGCAGAAATCAGAGAACCCCCGCCCAGGTGATGGCCGCCCTTCTGCCGGTGCTGCCGGGGCAGGAGACGGACCAGGCCAGCGTTATGGCCTGGGGCTTCGACCCGGAGGCTATGGCGGCGGACCCCTACCGGGGGGCCTATAACGGTGTGGTCACCTCCCTTGCCAAGCTGGTGGCCGCCGGGGCAGACTATCGAAGGGCCTACCTCACCCTCCAGGAGTTCTTTGAAAAGCTCCGGGAGGACCCCGCACGCTGGGGCAAGCCCTTCGCCGCCCTGCTGGGGGCTCTGGACGCCCAGCTGGACTTCGGCGCGGCGGCCATCGGCGGCAAGGACTCCATGTCCGGCACCTTCAACGATCTGGACGTGCCCCCCACCCTCATCTCCTTTGCCATCGCCCCCATCCGGGCCGGGGAGGTGCTCTCCCCCGAGTTCAAGGAGGCGGGACATCCGGTGTACCTCTTTGCTCCCGCCAACAGCGGCGCCCAGAGCCAGAGGGAAGCCTGGGAGACCTTCCACCAGCTTTGCCGGGCGGGCAGGGTGTGCTCCGCCTGGGCGGTGGAGCACGGCATCGCCGAGGGGATTATGCAGATGTCCTTCGGTAACTCCATCGGCTTTCAGGCCGATGGGCGTGAGATCGCCTGGGACCTGCCGTGCCCTGGCGCCATTATGGCGGAGCTGACGGAGGACACAGACCTCCTCTGCGCCGTCAGGCTGGGCACCACCACGGCGGAGCCGGTCCTCACCACCGGCGCTGACAGCGTCCCCATCGACGAGCTGCTCTCCCTGAACGAGTCCGTGCTGGAGGATGTATACCCCAGCCGAGTCCCTGCCGATCCTGCGCCGGTGCCGGTACTGGAGGCCCCGGCCTTCTCCCGCGCCGCTCCCCGGACAGGTACGGCAAAGCCAAAGGTGCTGATTCCTGTGTTTCCCGGCACCAACTGCGAGTACGACAGCGCCCGGGCGGCGCTACGGGCTGGCCTGGAGCCGCAGATCCTGGTGCTGAATAATCAGACGCCGGACCATGTGGCGGCATCCGCCGCCCGGTTTGCCCAGGCAGCCCGGAGCAGTCAGATCCTCTTCCTGCCCGGCGGCTTCTCCGGCGGCGACGAGCCAGACGGCTCCGGCAAGTTCATCACCGCCTTTCTCCGGTCCCCCCAGGCCGCAGACGCGGTGATGGACCTGCTGCAAAACCGGGATGGCCTCGTCCTGGGCATCTGCAACGGCTTCCAGGCCCTCATCAAGCTGGGGCTGGTGCCCTTCGGAGAAATCCGGGACACAGATGCCGCCTGCCCCACGCTGACTTACAATGTCATCGGCCGCCACCAGTCCCGGATCGTCCGGACCCGGGTGGCCTCCAACCGGTCCCCCTGGCTGACCAAGGTCCAGGTGGGGGACATCGTCAGCGTCCCCATCTCCCACGGGGAAGGGCGGTTCCTCTGCCCGCCGGATCTCTTGGCACAGCTGGCGGAAAACGGCCAGATCGCCACCCAGTACGTGGACCTGGACGGCCATCCCACCATGGATATCGACGGCAACCCCAACGGCTCCGTCTGGTCGGTAGAGGGCATCACCTCACCCGACGGCCGGGTCTTCGGCAAGATGGGGCACGCCGAGCGGGTGGGGCCCTGCCTGTACCGAAATATCCCGGGGAATTACGATCTTGGCCTGTTCGATGCCGCAAAGGACTATTTTTCTCTCTAACGGTTGACAGACCGGCCGGAACCGGGTATCATATCTGAAACATCCGCCGGGAGGTGCTTGAATATGGATTCAACCGTTGTGATCGAACCGGCCTATAATGCCCTCTCAGACGTTCGGGCCCTGTTTGAGGCGTACACCGCCATGCTGGTGACGCACGACCCAGCTTTTCAAATCTATCTGGACATCCAGCACTATGCGGACGAGCTGCGCGCCCCCGCCGCCAAGTACGCCCCGCCGGACGGACGGCTGTACCTGGCCCGGGTGGACGGGCGGGCGGCGGGCTGTATCGCCCTGCGGCGGCTGGACGGCGAGCGATGCGAAATGAAGCGCCTGTACGTCCAGCCGCAGTACCGGGGCCGGGGGCTTGCCCGGCAGCTGATCCGCCGGATCACAGAGGACGCGCGGCAGATCGGCTACCGCTGTATGCTGCTGGACACCCTGCCGGTTCTGGAGGATGCCGTCCGCCTCTACCGGCAGCTGGGATTTTACGAGATCCCCTGCTACAACGACAGTCCTGTGGAGTCCACACTGTTTTTCCAGCTGGACCTGTAAATCCAGCTTCCACTTGAAATCTGATGAAATGAGGTGGCCCTATGGCTTATTTTTTCTCCGAGCCCTCCCGTACCTTCAGTGAGTACCTGCTGGTGCCCGGCTACTCCTCCGCGGAGTGCATTCCCGCAAACGTCTCCCTCAAGACCCCGGTGGTGAAGTACCGGCGGGGGGAGGAGCCCGCTCTCACCATGAACGTGCCCATGGTCTCCGCCGTCATGCAGGCGGTATCCGGAGAGCAGATGGGCATCGCCCTGGCGAAGGAGGGCGGCATCGCCTTCATCTATGTCTCCCAGCCCATCGAGCAGCAGGCGGAGATGGTACGGAGGGTGAAGAACTACAAGGCGGGCTTTGTCATCAGCGACTCCAATCTCCGCCTGGGGGACACGCTGGCGGACGTGCTGGCCTTGAAGGAACGGACCGGCCACTCCACCATGGCGGTCACGGATGACGGCACCGGCACCGGAAAGCTGCTGGGCCTCGTCACCAGCCGGGACTACCGGGTGAGCCGCATGGACCCGGCCACCCCGGTCAGCGAATTCATGACCCCGGCGGAGAAAATCGTCTCCGCCCCGGAGGGCACCAGCCTGAAGGCCGCCAATGATATCATCTGGGACCACAAGCTCAACGCCCTGCCCATCGTCTCCGCCGGCGGGCATCTGGTGAGCTTCGTGTTCCGGAAGGACTACGACTCCCACAAGGGCAACCCCCTGGAGCTGCTGGACAGTCAGAAGCGGTATGTGGTGGGCGCCGGCATCAACTCCCGGGACTATGAGGAACGGGTGCCCGCCCTGGTGGAGGCCGGCGCGGACGTGCTGGTGATCGACTCCTCCGAGGGCTACTCCGAGTGGCAGAAGCGGACCCTGGCCTGGATCCGCTCCCGCTATGGCGACACCGTGAAGGTGGGCGCCGGCAACGTGGTGGATGGCGAGGGCTTCCGCTTCCTGGCGGATTGCGGTGCCGACTTCGTGAAGGTGGGCATCGGCGGCGGCTCCATCTGCATCACCCGGGAGACCAAGGGCATCGGCCGGGGCCAGGCCACGGCGGTCATCGATGTGGCGGCAGAGCGGGACCGGTATTTTGCCGAGACCGGCGTCTACGTGCCCATCTGTGCCGACGGCGGCATTGTCCAGGACTACCACATCACCCTGGCCCTGGCCATGGGCGCGGACTTCTGTATGCTGGGGCGGTATTTCTCCCGGTTCGACGAGTCCCCCACCAGCAAGGTGCTGATCGGCGGCAGCTATATGAAGGAGTACTGGGGCGAGGGCAGCGCCCGGGCCCGGAACTGGCAGCGGTACGACCTGGGCGGAGCGGCCAAGCTCTCCTTCGAGGAGGGCGTGGACTCCTACGTGCCCTATGCCGGCAAGCTGTCGGACGGCATGGCCACCACCCTTTCCAAGGTGCGGTCCACCATGTGCAACTGCGGCGCGCTGACCATCCCGGAACTGCGGGAGAAGGCCAAGTTGACCCTGGTGTCCTCCGTCTCCATTGTGGAGGGCGGAGCCCATGACGTGCTGCTGAAGGACACCACCAATTCGGGGAATCAGCGGAGCTGAGAGATTTTTCCTGCCAGAAAATACGAGGCGGCTGGATGGAAGGCCAGCCGCTTTTTTATGGGTCCCACATGGGGGGATTCAGCCGCGATGACGGCTTGTCCCAATGCACATTCCAAAAGAACGCCTTTTGTCGCGCTCCGGCACGTGCATGCAAAGTTGCTGTATGGGGGCGGCATGAGAGGGTGCCTGCGGGTTTACGATGGCATCCCGGCGGGCGCGGCGGAGTGCCGCAGAGACTTGGCAGTTGATTCCCGCGGCGAAGTGCCGACCAAAATCAGGGTGTAAGGACGCCTTCGATCTGCCTCTGTTTTTCTGTCTCGCGCTGCGGCGCTCTCAGTATTTGCGACACCAGTGTTCCGCTGGTTTCCCTCCTTCTGCGCGCTCCGCTTGCCCGCATCGGGCACGCCGCAACCGTAAGGCGGCACAGCCGTCAACGGATGCGCAGTCGCTGCGCGCTCCCCTGGCGGTCGTAGGGGCCGCCCTTTTTGGGAGGGAAATAACGGGACGTTTCCGCATCAGCCCTCCCTGCGCCCTTACGGGGATAAGGTCTTTAATAGTTCTTCTCCTGTGACCCCCAGCTGCGCTTCATCACTTGCAAACGGGATCCGCAGCAGTGCTTCTCCGTCTACTTTATAAATATATATGTAAATGCCGGAACCGATGTCCTGGGTATCGCCCAAAAATGAAAGGACCTCTTCTCGCGTCATGGTCGGTGTCAATTCCCTGACCTGTTCTGATGTCACCTGTGTTGGCCTTTGTATCGGTTCTCCGCTATCTGGCAGCAGGTTCAGAATTTCTTCCGTCAGCAGGCTGCTTTCTCCCGCATCCAT
Source organism: Oscillibacter sp. KLE 1745 (assembly GCF_000469445.2). Classification (NCBI taxonomy): domain Bacteria; kingdom Bacillati; phylum Bacillota; class Clostridia; order Eubacteriales; family Oscillospiraceae; genus Oscillibacter; species Oscillibacter sp. KLE 1745. Next base: position 34,252 of record NZ_KI271722.1, read on the forward strand.
CGTTTTCACGGCCTCTTTGATTTCCGTGCGGGAGTAGTCGCTCAGATCTTCAACGGGGATCCCGAGGGAACGCAGATAATCCACTGCCGCATGATACTGAATGGTATCCATGGCGAATACGGTCAGCGGCGCCGCAAGCAGCAGGCATAAACAGGCCGCGATCACTTTCCACTTAAACCGCCTCCGCTTCTCGGCTTTGGGATTTGCTCCGGCCTCTTTCACATAGTTCTCATTGATGTCACCGAGGACTTCGCAAAATTCCTCTCTTTTCATAGGTCAAAGCCCCTTTCCTGAAGATAGTTGTGTAATTTCAGCCGGAGGCGATTCAGCGTTACGGATACATGGTTCTCCGTCATTCCAAACCGGGACGCGATCTTGGAAACCGGATCGAAATACCAGTACCGGCAGACAAAAATGCGCCTCTTATCCGCTGGAAGCCTCTCCAAAAAAGTGTCGATCGCCCTTACAAGTTCCCTGCGGTCCACTGCCCGCTCCACGTTGTCCGTGTCGGATACGAGCTCCGCAATTTCATCCAGCACAGCCGGGGCCTCTCCGCCGCCTCGTTTCTCCGCGGTATGATGCTTGTATCGGTTCAGGGACAAGTTTCTCGTGAGCTTCCCCAGGAATGCGGACAGAACCCTGGGCCTGTGGGGCGGCATAGAGGTCCATGCACACAGATAGGTATCATTGACGCATTCTTCGGCGTCTTCCCGATTGCCCAGGATGTTCCAGGCGATCGAGTTACAGTAGTTTCCATATTTGCCGGATGTGGCGGGGATGGCCCGCTCATCTCGATCCCAGTATAACTGGACGATTGTTGTGTCATCCATCGGCTTTCACCTCGCTTCTTATTTACCCCTTCACTGATATACACAAGGTTTGCGATCAAATCTTACAGCTTGTTTCGGTCCCTTTTATCATATCATACGACCGCCGCGGCTGATGGGAAAAGGGACGCTTTGTCTCCCGGCCTTGCCATCCCGCGCCCGCTGTGGTATGCTGATAGCGCAAAGATAAAAACACGTCCCGGTTGGTAGTCCGGGAGCGGCCCATGTGCCGTCAGTAACCTGCCTCCTTGGTTGTCCGTTCTTTGTGCGAGACCTTTAAAGGAGGACACACGCATGGGCACAAGCAGGCTCACCATCCTGTTCGACGATCCCTTCTGGATCGGCCTGTACGAGCGGGAGGACGGCACGGAGTACTCCGTCTGCCGGATCGTCTTCGGCGCGGAGCCCCGGGACCAGGCGGTCTACGCCTATCTTCTGGAACACTGGCGGACGCTGCGATTCAGCCCGCCCCGGCCAGGGACAGAGCATCTGCCCCCTCCCAAAAGCCCCAAGCGGCGCCAGCGGGAGGCCCGGCGGATGACCCAGGCCGCAGGGATCGGCACCAAGGCCCAGCAGGCCCTGAAGCTCCAACAGGAGCAGGGGAAGCAGGCCCGTCTCGCCCGCACCCGCCAACAGCGGGAGGCGGAGGAAGCGCGGAAGTTCCAGCTGCGGCAGGCGCGTCGAAAGGAAAAGCACAGAGGTCACTGACCTCTGTGCTTTTTTCGGGAACCGTTTTCATACGGGGGTTGCGAAGGCGGCAAACTCTGTTATAATAGCGGTGTTGAAAAATCGCCGCTCCGCTGGATACCGGGGCGAACTGGAAGGAGAACTGCGGGTATGAAGATCATCGACGCCCACCTGCACCTGTTTTCGGAAGATTCTGCCGAGGAGATGGCCCGGCAGGTGGGCCATCACAACAACGTAGACCATCTGCGGGAGGTCTATGGAGAACTGCACATTGCCCACGGCGTGGTGATGGGAAATCACAGTCTGGAGCTCCGGCGGCACGACTACCCCACAGACCTGTTCCACTACTGCGTGGGCCTGGACAGCAGCCTGCTGGAGGACGGGAGCCGGGTGATCCCGGACCTGGCGGACCGGGTGGAGGCGCACCTGCGGCGGGACAACTGCTGCGGCGTGAAGCTGTACCCCGGGTACAACAAGATCGCTCTGTCGGACCCCATGTACCAGCCCATCTACCGCCTGGCAGCCCGTTACGGTAAGCCGGTGGCCGTTCACATGGGGCTGACCGCCTTCTCCCGGGCCCATCTGAAATACTGCCACCCCCTGGCCCTGGATGAGGTGGCGGCAGACCATCCGGATACCCAGTTCGTTATGTGCCACTTCGGCAACCCCTTTCTGGAGGCCGCGGCGGCAGTGGTGGAGAAAAATCCCAATGTGGCCGCCGACCTGTCCGGCCTTCTGGAGGGGCGGGTGGACCTGGACGCCTATTTCCGGGAGCAGGCGGGCTACGTGTTCCTGCTGCGCACCTGGCTGACGGCCATCCAGTGCTGGGACAAGGTGATGTTCGGGACCGACTGGCCCATTGTCAACCTGGGAGAATATATCGGCTTTATCCGCCGGCTGGTGCCGGAGACACACTGGGAGCCGGTGTTCTTTGACAACGCCAACCGCATCTACGGCCTGGGGCTGTGAGACGGCAGCAAAAGAGGAGGCGCCCTTCGGCTCCTCCTCTTTTCTGATTTACGGATCGGATGCTCACTGATTCAGGATCTCCATGAACTCGTCACCGGTGATGGTCTCCTTTTCGTACAGATACCGGGCCAGCTCGTCCAGCTTCTCCCGGTTCTCCGAGAGGATTCGGTTAGCCTTTTCGTGCTGGCGCTTCACCAGCTCCACCACTTGCCGGTCGATCTCCGCCGCAGTCTCGGCGGAGCAGGCCAGGGAGGCGTCGCCCCCCAGGTACTGATTTTGCACTGTCTCCAGGGCCACCATGTCAAAGTCAGGGCTCATGCCGTACCGGGTAATCATAGCCCGGGCCAGCTTGGTGGCCTGCTCGATGTCATTGGAGGCGCCGGTGGAGGCGGAGTGGAAGACCAGCTCTTCCGCCGCCCGGCCGCCGGTAAGCGTGGCGATCTTGTTCTCCAGCTCCTCCTGGCTCATCAGGTAGTGGTTGCCCTCCTCCACCTGCATGGTGTAGCCCAGGGCGCCGGAGGTCCGGGGCACGATGGTGATCTTCTGTACAGGGGCGGAATTGGTCTGCTTGGCCGCGACCAAAGCGTGGCCGATCTCGTGGTAGGCCACCACCTTCTTCTCCTGGTCTGTCAGGATGGCGTTCTTCTTCTGGTAGCCTGCGATGACCACCTCGATGCTCTCTTCCAGATCTGCCTGGGCAGCAAAGCGGCGGCCGTCCCGGACAGCCCGCAGCGCCGCCTCGTTGACGATGTTGGCCAGCTCTGCGCCGCTGGCGCCGGATGCCATTCGGGCCACCTTGCCCCAATCCACGTCCTCCGCCACCTTGATCTTCTTGGCGTGGACCTTCAGAATGTCCTCCCGGCCCTGTAGGTCCGGCAGCTCCACCGGCACCCGTCGGTCAAACCGGCCGGGCCGGGTCAGGGCGGGGTCCAGGGACTCCGGCCGGTTGGTGGCCGCCAGGATGATGACGCCGGTATTGCCCTCAAAGCCGTCCATCTCGGTCAGCAGCTGGTTCAGGGTCTGCTCCCGCTCGTCGTTTCCGCCATAGGCGCCGGAATTCCGCTTCTGGCCGATGGCGTCGATCTCGTCGATGAACACGATGCAGGGGGCCTTCTCCTTGGCCTGCTTGAACAGGTCCCGCACCTTGCTGGCGCCCATGCCCACGAACATTTCCACGAAGTCGGAGCCGGAGATGGAGAAGAAGGGCACGTTGGCCTCGCCTGCCACGGCCTTGGCCAGCATGGTCTTGCCGGTGCCGGGAGGGCCTACCAGTAGGATGCCCTTGGGCATGGTGGCGCCGATCTCCTGATACTTCTTTGGGTCGTGGAGGTACTCCACGATCTCCTTGAGATTGTCCTTGGCCTCGTCCTCTCCGGCCACGTCGGAGAATTTGATGCCCTCAGAGGACTTGACATACACCTTGGCGTTGGACTTGCCGAAGGCCATGGCGTTGGGGCCGCCCATGTTCTTCATCATGCGCCGGGAGAGATACTGCCCCAGGGCAACAAAGATGACGATGGGCAGGATCCAGGTCAGCAGAAAGCTGAGGATGGGATCCGTCTGCTGGATGACTTGGCCGGAGAACTCCGCGCCGGAGTCCTTCAGCATCTGTTTCAGGTCCGGATCCGGGATCATGCCGGTGGAGTAGACGGCGGTCTCATCCTTGTTGGTAAAGACGATCTGGTTCTCCTGCTCCTGGATCTCCACTTGGCCCAAATCCTGGTTTTCCGCCATGTCCATGAAGGTGCCGTAATCCACCTCCTGGATCTGCTGGCGGGCCATCCAGGGCATGGCCAGGAAGTTGAACAGCAGCAGAATCAGCATGGCCACGCAGTAGTAAAAAATCAAGGGCCGTTTCGGGGGTCTGACTTCTTTCATACGGGATGTTCCTTTCCTTGTTGTTCCTCACAGTTCATCTGTTGGTCCATGGCGGCCAGGGCCGCCAGCAGGGCGCTGCGCACGCCCTGGGCCGCGAAGTCGATGGCGTACTCCGCGAAAAGGGCCGCTGCCTCCGCCCGCTCCTCCTGCGGGTCCTCTTCCCCGTGCATCAGGCGGGGCAGCCTATCCCGCAGCAGCTCCTCCATCCGTTTGGAGTAGTCCCGCTGGACGCCCGCCAGCTCCGCCACTGCCGGGGAGCGGCAGCCCTCCGTGCTCTGCTCCAGCAGCAGGGCGTTTTCCCGATAGTCATCCAGCACGTCCGCCAGCAGGTGCCGGATCTTCTCGTGGTCCGCCCCCTGGCACAGCTCCAGGCGGCTTCTCAGCAGGCCGTACTGATGCTCCAGCTCGCAGAGCTTCACGGCAAACATTCCATCTCTCAATTCCATGCGCGCACTCCTTTCCGGTCACTGCGCTATATCCGCTCTCTTGCTGTGGTTATACCACGTCCGCTCCGTGCGCGCCACTGGCAGAGGAGGCTGTCTGTCCTGACAAAAATGCCCGCGTGTCAAGCTCTTTGACACGCGGGCACATCTGTCAGGTTTCCGGAGGGCGGACCATCTCGCCGGACAGCAGGCGGAACAGCTGATCCGCCAGCTCCTGCCGGTCCAGATCCCGCTGGCGGCAGTTCTCCAGCAGCAGTCCGGTCATCCCATAGGCATAGAAATCCAGGGCAATCTTCCAGTCCCCGGCCCGGAGGGCGGGCGTTCCCCGCCGCTCCCGCAGGCTGTCCGCCAGGTATGTACGGGTGGCGTCCACCATGATCCGCTCTATGGCCTCCCGCCGCTGGGAGTTCAGCAGCCGCTGAACCAGGGGCTGGGATTCTACGGCAAAATCTACGAAGACGCCCAGGGCCTCCTGGGGGGTGGCGGCGTTCAGGCTCTCGCGCACCAGTCGCTGGACTCCCTGCTGAGCCGCCCACTCCACCACATCCACAATGTCCTTGAAGTGGTAGTAAAACGTCTGACGGGAGATCCCACAGACCTCCACCAGGTCCTTCACGGTGATCTTGTCTGCATCCTTCCGGCGAATGAGCTCCAGCAGTGCATCCGCCACAGCGGCCTTCACATCCAGCGGCACGGTCTTTCCTCCCTTTCAGATCCTGTGTTTTATCATACCGGAAATCCGCCGCCTTTGGCAAGTCCTCTCGCCACAAAATTTCACCAGTAGACAGGAACGGGCTTCCTGTTCCCCCTACGGGGATTTTCCTCTTGATTTTTACGGTAGCATTCCATATACTAGGTTATATTGATATGGTGTGACGGAATGGGCACACCATATCATCCGATCCGGCGGACAGGTCTGCCGGCCCTGCATGAGAGAAAGGTTTGGAGATGTGACCATGACACCCCAAAAAATCGCCCTGCTCACGGATTCCTGTGCGGACCTCTCCCCTCAACTGGCGGCGGAAAACCAGGTCTTTGTCGTGCCCCTGCGGATCCTGTGCAAAGACGGAGAGTACCGGGACGGCGTGGACATCCACGCCGCCGACATCTATGCCCGGCTGCGGTCCGGAGAGCTGCCTCAGACCTCCCTGCCCGCCGCTCAGGACATTTCGGACGCCTTTGACGCCATCGCCGCGGCGGGGTATGACGGGGTCATCGCCCTGATGCTCTCCGGCGGCCTATCCGGCACCTACAACATGGTGCGGCTGCTGGCGGAGGAGCGGAGGGACCTGACCATTCGGGTGTATGACTCCGTCAGCGGGTCTCTGGGCACCGGTATGATGATCCTCCAGCTGGCAGAGGAGCTGCGGCAGGGGATGGACTGGCAGACGCTGACAGAGCGCCGGGTGCCCTGGTTGATCCAGAACACCTTCCCCTTTTTCTCCGTGGACACGCTGGAGTATCTGCAGAAAGGCGGCCGCATCGGCAAGGTGACGGCCATGGCGGGCACCATGCTCCAGATCAAGCCCCTCATCACCTTCGCCGCCGACGGGCAGCTCCAGTCCATTGCCAAGGTCCGGGGCCGGAACCTGGTGATCCGCAAGCTCATCGAGCTGGTGACGCAGTCCCACAACGGCGCGGCGCGGTACAATCTGGCGGTGGCCAACGGCGGCGCTCCGGCGGAGATGGAGATTCTGCAGGGCAAGCTCACCACCGCCCTGCCAAACTACGACCACATCTGGAGCGGCGAGCTGGATGGTACGTTGAGCGTCTACATCGGCGACGGCGTGCTGGGAGCCGCGGTACAGAGACTGGAATAGAGCGTGAAGATAAAGGATCGGAAGCAAAAGGACCTGGCGGCCCAATGGCCCCGGGTCTTCTCAAAATATATCATATCTCTTTTATAGTTCTATGCTCAAGAAAAGAGGCAGTCCTGCGGCAAAAGCCGCAGGACTGCTTTTTTAAGGCGTGGCACATCCCATTGTCCCGCCGGATTCGGTCGTGCAGAGCTTTCGGAGACAGTGCTCCGGCAGGACTGAGGCCAGGGCCCCCGCCACGGCGGCGGTCTCTTCCCGGTCCAGGTCCAGGCCCAGGGCCGGCAGCCGCCGCTCCAGGTCCCGGAGGCCCGCTTGCAGCTGATGGGCCAGGGCCGCCCCCGTCTCCGTCAGGGTGATCTTGCCGTAGCGTTCCTTGGTCACCAGGTCCTTTTCCGCCAGGACAGCCAGCATCCGGGTGACGGAGGGGCGGGACACCTGGAGGACCCGGGCCACCTGGGTGGAGCTGACCGCCGCCTTTCCCTGGGACAGCTCGCCAATGGCCAACAGATACCGCAGATGCGCTTGGCTCAGTTCCATGGAATGGAACGCCTCCTTCCGCCCGGTGGGGCCGGGCTTCCGCTCGTCAGGAATGACGGGTATTTCCGCAGTGGCATCCGCCGCAGGCCCCGCAGTCGCCGCCGCAGGAGCAGCCGCCCTTTCCGTGACGCCGGTTGTAGATGCCCTTGCCTACGATGGCCGCAAAGACCACCAGGACGATGAGGGCCGCGATGATAGTGGGTGCGTTCATTGGCTGCTTCCTTTCTTATTTCAGGGCGGCGCGGCGTCCGGCGGCATCCACCGAGCGGATGGTCAGCCGCTCGTCCTCGTACTTGTTCTTACGGAACAGCAGGTACACAATGCCCACAACCAGGACCACGGCCACCACAGTGCCGATGCCGAAGGAGACCTCGCCGGTGATGAGGCCGCCGATCTGATAGACAATCAGGGAGACCACATAGGCGAACACGCACATATAGCCGATGGCAAAGGCGGTCCACTTGGCGTTGTTCATCTCCCGCTTGATGGCGCCCATGGCCGCGAAACAGGGGGCGCACAGCAGGTTGAAGATCATAAAGGAGTAGGCGGAAATGGCGGTGTAGTCCTGTGCCACTAGAGCCCAAATCTCGTCGCCGTTCTCACTGAGCTCCCCAGCGAAGTTGTACAGCACGCCGAAGGTGGCCACTACGTTCTCCTTGGCGATCAGGCCCGTGACCACGGCCACAGTGGCCCGCCAGTTGCCGAAGCCCAGGGGCGCGAAAATGAAGGCCACGGCACTGCCGATAGCGGCCAAGACGGAGTTATTCATGTCCTCCACCAGGCCGAAGGCGCCGTTCTCCCAGCCGAAGCCCTGGAGGAACCACAGGATGATAGAGGAGGCCAGGATCACCGTGCCGGCCCGCTTGATGAAGGACCAGCCCCGCTCCCAGGTGGCCCGCAGTACGTTGCCCACGGAGGGGATGTGGTAAGCAGGCAGCTCCATGACGAAGGGCGCCGGGTCGCCGGCGAACATCTTGGTCTTTTTCAGGATGATACCGGAGATGACGATGGCCGCCACACCGATGAAGTAAGCGGATGCGGCCACCAGGCCGGAGCCACCGAACAGGGCGCCGGCGATCAGGCCGATGATGGGCATCTTAGCGCCGCAGGGGATGAAGCAGGTGGTCATGACCGTCATGCGGCGGTCCCGTTCGTTCTCAATGGTCCGAGAGGCCATGACGCCGGGGACACCGCAGCCGGTGCCCACCAGCATGGGGATGAAACTCTTGCCGGAGAGGCCGAACTTCCGGAAGATCCGGTCCATGATGAAGGCGATTCGCGCCATGTAGCCAATGTCCTCCAGAATGGCCAGCATCAGGAACAGCACCAGCATCTGGGGCACGAAGCCCAGCACCGCGCCGACACCGGCCAGGGCGCCGTCGCAGATCAGGCCCACGACCACTTCGTTGACGCCCCAGCCCTCCAGGGCGGCACGGGGGATCTCCACCAGCCAGGCAGTGCCCAGCACATCGTTGGTCCAGTCCGTCAGGAAGGTGCCGAAGGGACCCATGGCGATCCAATACACCGCGAACATCACCACGGCGAAGATGGGCAGGGCCAGGATCCGGTTGGTGACGATCTGGTCGATCTTGTCGGAGGTGGAGAGGCGATGTTTCTCGCCCTTCTTCTTGACGGCCTTCGTCACCAGATCGTTGATGTACGCATACCGCTGGTTGGTGATGATGCTCTCCGCGTCGTCATCCAGCTCCTTCTCGCAGTCCACGATGTGGTCCTCCAGGTGGGCCCGGAGGTCTGTGCTCAGGTTCAGGTCCGCCAGGACCTTCTCATCCCGCTCAAAGACCTTCACCGCGTACCAGCGGAGATATCGGTCATCCACCATACCCTGGATGGACTCCTCGATGTGGGCGATGGCGTGCTCCACGCTGCCCGTGAACACGTGGGGCAGTTCAGCGGCGCGCTTCTGCTGGGCCATCTTGGCAGCCAGCTCCGCAGCCTCCACGCCGCCCTCGCCCTTCAGGGCGCTGATCTCCACCACCTGGCAGCCCAGGGCGTCACTCAGCTTCCTGGCGTCGATCTGGTCGCCGTTTCTGCGGACCAGGTCCATCATGTTCACCGCCACCACCACGGGCAGGCCCAGTTCGATCAGCTGGGTGGTCAGGTACAGGTTCCGCTCGATATTGGTGCCGTCCACGATGTTCAAAATGGCGTCGGGCTTCTCCTTCACCAGATAGTTCCGGGCCACCACTTCCTCCAGTGTATAGGGGGACAGGGAGTAAATGCCGGGCAGGTCCTGGATGACGATATCCTTGCGTCCCTTCAGCCGGCCCTCCTTCTTTTCCACTGTGACGCCGGGCCAGTTGCCCACGTACTGGTTGGAGCCGGTCAAGTCGTTGAACAGCGTAGTCTTGCCGCAGTTCGGATTGCCGGCCAGTGCGATCTTCATGTCCATCGTTCTCTCCTTCCAAAGTGTTAGTTTAGGCTAACTTTCATCCTGAAAAACAGCGGCAACAGCCGCCATTGATATTTCCACCGTCCCCGCATCATCCGGGAAAGGGGGGCCAGGGGAAACCTCCGGCTTCCCCGGTTCTTTCGCCAGTGGCGAAAGAACAAAATGAAATCATTTTCGGCAGGGCGTGTACCTGCCGAAAATCCCCCGACCCGTGCGTCCCTGGGGCGCACACACCAGTGACCAACGTCACTGGTGTGGGGGAATAGTGGAGGCAGACCGCAGGTCTGCCGGAGCGTAAAGGGGGACGCAGTCCCCTCTTTAAGAGACCTCGATCTTCTCCGCGTCGGCCTTCCGCACACTGAGCTCATAGCCCCGCACATTCAGCTCCATCGGATCGCCCAGAGGCGCAACCTTGCGGACGTGGATCTCCACACCCTTGGTAATGCCCATATCCATGATCCGGCGCTTGGTAGCGCCCTCTCCGTGGAGTTTGACCACTGTGGCGGTCTCCCCCACCTTGACGTCTTTCAGGCTCTTCATATTCTTCCTCCTACTCTGCTCTCAAATCATGATCCGGTTCGCCATGGTCTTGTCCAATGCCACCCGGCTGTCCTTCACCTGCAGGATCAGATTGCCGGCCAGCTGGCTGACCACCGTGACATCACTGTTCACCACGAATCCCAGCCCCGCCAGATGCTGCCGGACCTCATCCCTGCCGGTGATCTTGCGGATCGTAACAGTCTCTCCCGGCCGGGCCATTGTCAGAGGCATCATAAAACCTCCCTCCTCTGCAAGACACTTCTTCCACTTGGATCTGTTCTGTGGTTAGCTTTTGCTAACCTTCTTTCGGTTTTGTAGTTTATCATGGCTAACCATGGCTGTCAAGCCCTTTTTCGGAAAAATTTGAAAGCCGTGAAAAAGGAGTCGGCCCCCGCGCGGCAGGCACACCGCGCGAGGGCCATGTTGAGGGGAAAAAAGGAGATAAGTATCAAAGAAAGATCTTTGATGAGCAAATGTTACCAGGCCGCCAGCTTGCGGCCCAACTCCCGGCAGGCCTCTCGGGCCTCTTCATTGGGAGAATCATTGGCGATCAGGCCCGCTTCGTCATACAGGTTGGCGCCCGCCGCCTCGCAGCGGCTGCACCACTCCCGCATCCATTGGCCGTCGCCCCAGCCGTAGGAGCCGAACAGGGCGATCTTCTTTCCGCCCAGAGAGCCCTCCAATCCGGCGAACATGGGCTCCACTTCGTCCTCCTCCAGCTGCTCGGCGCCCATGGCGGGGCAGCCGAAGGCCACGACACCAAATTCAGAAAACCGGGTGGCAGAGAACTCCCCAGGGGACAGCATGGCGACCTCCGCACCGGACTCCCTGGCGCCGTCTGCGATGCAGTTGGCCATGGTCTCCGTGTTGCCGGTACCGCTCCAGTATACGATGGCTAATTTGTTCATAGCATTGCTTCCTTTCCAGCTTGTGTTGGAGCTCACGCTGCGATCAGCTGCGTGATGGCCGTGCCCTTCCGGAACTGCTCACAGCAGGCGGCAGTGCAGCGGCGGTATTGATCGAAACGCTTTTGTGCCGCCTCCGGGTCGCCGTAGGCCTTCCAGTATCCGCAGCAGGTGTAGTTCCTGCCCCGGTTCCGGATGAAGCCCACCACATCCTCCAGGGGGTAGCCCAGAAAGACGCCGATCTCATGGGGGAATTCCCGCTCCAGGCACAGCCGCCTGGAAAGCTGCCTCAGCAGCTCCTGACAGCTCTGATCCGCCCCATACCCCTGCCCCGCCAGAAAGGCGCGGGTGGATGGCTCCGAGAGGATCGACCGAAGCCATCCGGCCCGGTACAGGTAGATCAGACAAGCACCCGTCTGCGGACAGTATTTCAGGACCCGGATGGTGATGCCGTAAGGGGCCAGCTCTTTGGCCCAGCGGGCCGCGGCCTCCCGGGGCTGCCGCTTGTCAGCGCCCTGATACCGGAACAGGCTGGCCGGCTTCACACCCGCCAGCGTGGTGGCACATTGTTCCACCAGCACCGCTTCAAAGCTCCGTTCCATGACTGCCCTCCGTTCCTGCCGCCGAAGTTAGTTTTAGCAAACCCCGGCGTTGAAAGTATGGGCCGCTCCCGGCCCGCGCCGTTAGTTAGTTTTAACTAACCACAGGTAGAATATACCATAGCTGCTCTACTCTGTCAAGCCCCTTTTTCAATTTTTTCCGCATCCGGGAAAGCGCGCCGGGGATCCACGCAAAAAATTTGCAAAATCTGCCGCTGTCCTCTATACTGAACCAAAAGATCTCTCCGGAAAGGAAATGCCTATGAAGATTCTGGTACTCTCGGATTCCCATGGCGCCGTCAGTCCCATGGAGCAGGCCGTGGAGCAGACCTCCCCGGACCTGATTCTGCATCTGGGGGACTGCTGGCGGGACGGGGAACGGCTCCACGACAGGTTTCCCTCCATCCCCCTGGAACAGGTTCCGGGCAACTGTGACTTCCGTCCCACAGAGCCGGCGGAACGGCTGCTGGAGCTGCGGGGCAAGCGTATTCTCCTGTGCCACGGCCACACCTACGGCGTGAAGCAGTCCCTGGTGACCGCGGGGTTTGCCGCGGAGGAACAACAGCTGGACCTCTTCCTCTTCGGCCACACCCACAGACCCCTGGTGGACCGGCGGGGCCGGACACTGTTCCTGAATCCCGGCAGCATCGGCGCCCCCACCCGCCCCTCCTATGGCGTAGTGACCATCCAGGACGGACAGTTGGACGGCCGGACATGGTGGCTCGCGTGAACACCCCTTGTCAAACCGGCGGTTTTCCTGTATAATGATCGTACTCAGTTGGACATGGGAGGAGAACCCTGCATGGATATCGCCTCAATCGCCCTCCATTTTCTGTGCGCGGCTGTCGCCGGTTTTCTTATCATGAGCATCTTCGGCGTTCAGGCCCTGGTGGCGCTTTGCTCCTCCATCTCCCTGGCCAGACGCCGGAAGCACCAGGTCCCGGCCTTTGATCTGGCGCTGGCACTCCGCCGGATCGCCTGGCGCACGGTGATCGGCTTTCTGGGCGTGGCCGTGATTTCCGCGCTGATGATCTGGCTCACCGCCGCTCCCGGCACCTTTGGATATCTCTTCGGTATGATTTTGTCCTTTCTGAAGAATCTGAATCGGATGACGCCCAACGACCGGAAGAATCAGCGCCGGTTTGAGAAGATGTTCGCGGACTGCTACCCGTACGAGGACGAGCTAGACGGGGACGATGATTTTTGATTGGGAGAAACAACGCCCCGGAGCATTGCTCCGGGGCGTTTTCTCAATGTCCGCAGGTATCACAATGTCCTTCGCAAGCCCGCAGTTCCTCTCCGTAGGGGATGCTGTTCCGGTCGTAGTAATCCCGGATAGCAGCCCGCACCGCCTCTTCCGCAAGGACAGAGCAGTGGAGCTTATGGGCCGGAAGGCCGTCCAGCGCCTCCACCACTGCCCGGTTGGTGAGCTGCAGGGCCTCGGAAACAGGCTTGCCCTTGATCATCTCCGTAGCCATAGAGCTGGTGGCGATGGCACTGCCGCAGCCGAAGGTGTTGAACTTTACATCGGTAATCACTTGGGTCTCCGGGTCCACCTGGATATACATCCGCATGATATCCCCGCACTTGGCGTTGCCCACCTCGCCCACGCCGTCGGCGTCGGGCAGCTTCCCCACGTTCCGGGGATGCTGGAAGTGGTCCATCACTTTATCACTATATAATGCCATAGTCATTGTCTCCTCGTATAATAGATTTACGGTTTGGAT
>NZ_KI271723.1:0-20621 GCF_000469445.2 Oscillibacter sp. KLE 1745
GGGCGCGGAGTTTCCGCGCCCGGCCTTTGCCGAAATCCACAGAAAACCAGTTGGAATCGCCCTGCGGATTCTGCCGGTTTTGCCATCTGACGGCCGTTGACATTTTCCCAAGCCGGTGCTACACTGAAACAGTATTTTTTGGAAACGCTTTGGGCAGCGGTTTGCGGCGGATGCCGCAACGCGACAACCGAACAGACACACCGCGGACCGCGGCCGAACGTCCCGAAAGAGACTGGGACTTTCAGCCGCAAAATCGGTCCGGCGGTGTTTTTTGTTATGCTTTTGCATAACAAAAAACGAAAATGCGCCATTTCCCCGCCCCTTTGGGGCAACCGGAAATGATGCGCAAAACTTCATGCGCAGCGGCATTTGCCTGTATTCGTGGTGCACTGTACCGCGCATGAAGTTTGTTTTTTGTTTGTCGGCCCGGGGCGTACAATTCGGTTTCCTGCTAAAACTGTTTGCGTGGAAAGGCAAGGTGAGCGGCATGTCAACGAAATTCGTATTCGTTACCGGCGGCGTGGTCTCCGGCTTGGGCAAGGGGATCTGCGCGGCCTCCCTGGGGCGGCTTCTGAAGCAGCGGGGCGTCCGGGTGCGGAACCAGAAGTTCGACCCCTATATCAATGTGGACCCGGGGACTATGAGTCCCTATCAGCACGGCGAGGTGTTCGTCACCGAGGACGGGGCCGAGACGGACCTGGACCTGGGCCACTACGAGCGGTTCGTGGACGAGGACCTCACCGGCAACAGCTCCGTGTCCTCCGGCAAGATCTACTGGTCCGTGCTGAACCGGGAGCGCCGGGGCGACTACCTGGGCGCCACGGTGCAGATCATCCCCCACATCACCGACGAGATCAAGCGCCGCATCTACGCCATGGCGGAAGAGGACGTGGACGTGGTCATCACGGAGATCGGCGGCACCGTGGGCGACATTGAGTCCCAGCCCTTCCTGGAGGCTATCCGGCAGGTGGCGGCGGAGCGGCCCCAGGGGGATGTGGTGTTCATCCACGTGCCCCTCATCGTCCAGATCCCCGGCAGCGGCGAGCTGAAGAGCAAGCCCACCCAGCACTCCGTGAAGGAGCTTTTGTCCCTGGGCATCCAGCCGGATATTCTGGTATGCCGGTGCGACGTGCCCATCACAGAGGACATCCGCCGGAAGATTGCCCTGTTCTGCAATGTCCAGCCGGACTGCGTCATCCAGAACGCCACGGCGGAGACGCTGTATGAGGTGCCCCTGCTGATGGCCAAGGAGGGTCTGGACGAGGTGGTGTGCCGGAAGCTGGGTCTCATCACTCACCAGCCGGATCTGCGGGAGTGGAGCGCCATGGTGAAGCGGGAGAAGAACGCCCGCAAGCGGGTGTCCATCGCCCTGGTGGGCAAGTACACCCAGCTCCACGACGCCTACCTCTCCGTGGTGGAGTCCCTGAACCATGCGGGCACCGCCAACGACGCGGTAGTAGACATCCGGTGGGTGGACTCTGAGACCCTGACGGAGGCCAGTGCGGCGGAGCGGCTGGCGGGCTGCAGCGGCATCCTGGTGCCCGGCGGCTTCGGCGACCGGGGCATCGAGGGCATGATCGCGGCCGTGCGGTACGCCCGGGAACACTGCATTCCCTACTTCGGCATCTGCCTGGGGATGCAGATGGCGGTGATCGAGTTCGCCCGCCACGTGCTGGGCTGGGCAGACGCCAGCTCCTCCGAATTTTCCTCCACCGCCCACTCGGTCATCGACCTGATGCCGGACCAGGTGAATGTCACCGCCAAGGGCGGCACCATGCGGCTGGGCCGCTACCCCTGTGTGCTGGCGGAGGGCTCCCGCAGCCGGGAGCTGTATGGCGCGGCAGAGATCTCCGAGCGCCACCGCCACCGCTACGAGTTCAACAACGATTTCCGGGCGGAGATGCAGGTGGGCGGTATGCGGCTGGCGGGCCTGTCCCCGGACGGCCGCCTGGTAGAAATCATCGAGCTGCCGGACCACCCCTGGTTCGTGGGTGCCCAGTTTCACCCGGAGTTCAAGAGCCGTCCCGACCGGCCGCATCCGCTGTTCTACGGATTTGTAAAGGCCTCTGTGGAGAAAATAGAGGCCCAGGAGGTAACACGATGAATCATTTTGCTAAAATCGCCGCCCAGCTGGAATCCCGTGACCTGGACGGTATGCTGCTGACCCATGAGGCCAACCGTTTTTACGCCTCCGGCTTCCACTCCGCCGGAACCGACGGCATGGCCCTGGTCACCCGAGAGAAGTTCTATTACTTCACCGACTCCCGGTACACAGAGGCCGCCCGGCGGCATGTGCAGGATGCGGAGGTCCAGGAGGCAGGCCACGGCCGGGGCTATTCCGCCCTGCTGAAGGAGGCCGTCCAGCGCCACAGCATCCAGCGCCTGGGGTTTGAGGACGCCTATATGACCGTCCGGGAGCACGACGCCTATGCCCGGGCTCTGCCCTGTGAGCTGGTGCCCGCGGCGGACCTGCTGGCAGAGCTGCGGGCGGTAAAGGACCCGGAGGAGCTGGAGATCATGATTGCCGCCCAGCGGATTGCGGAGAAGGCCCTGACGGATATCCTGAACGAGATCCGGCCCGGCGTCACGGAGAAGGAGATCGCCGCCCGGCTCCAGTATCTCATGCTCCACTACGGGGCGGAGGACAAGTCCTTCGATCCCATCGTGGTGTCCGGCCCCAACGGAAGCCTGCCCCACGGGGTACCCTCGGAAAAGGTCATCCAGGCCGGGGAGTTCGTCACCATGGACTTCGGCTGCATCTATCACGGCTACTGCTCCGACATGACCCGTACCGTGGCGGTGGGATCCGTGACGGATGAGATGCGCCAGGTCTACGACACGGTGCTGCAGGCCCAACTGGCGGGTATCGCAGCCGCCCGGGCCGGGGCCACTGGAAAGGCTGTGGACGGCGCCGCCCGGGACATCATCCGGCAGGCGGGCTACGGTCCCTGTTTCGGCCACAGCTTCGGCCACGGCGTGGGAGTGGAGATCCACGAGGGGCCCAACGCCACTCCCTCCAACGACAAGCCCCTGCCCGCCGGGGCGGTGATCTCTGCCGAGCCGGGCATCTACCTGCCCGGGAAGCTGGGTGTGCGGATTGAGGACGTGCTGTACCTCACACCGGAGGGCTGTCAAAACCTCACTCTGGCCCCCAAGGAGCTGGTCATTCTCTGACCCCGATTCAATCCCACGCAAGGAGGAAAAATCCCATGGCAAGCTATATCGGCGCGTCCGCCGAGCAGGAGGACGCCGACCCCATTCTCATGGCCTTTGCCGCTGAGGCGGCCAAGGGCGACCCCGCCAGTCCGGAGGCCCGTGAGCTGGTGCTCCGCTGGCAGGCCCATCTGGTGAAGTTCAGCCGCAGCTGCGACGAGGAGAAGCTCCGCCGCCTGGCGGACCTGTACAGCTGGGACAACCGCTTTGCAGAGGTTCTGGACAGCTACGGCCCCGGCACGGCCCACTTCATGGGCGAGGCCATCGAGGCCTATTTGGAAACCCTGTGAACGCCGTCGCGCACCGGCGCAAAACCGCCTCCGCCCCCGCTGGCGGAGGCAGTTTTTGCCCTTCCGGCCCCCGGTTTTCCGGCCTGCGGGCTGTTGACAAACCTGCACCGGAGACGCATAATAAAGCTATCAACACGCCAAAAATTGGATGCCCCGCATCCACTTGAGAGGGAGTATTCATGGACACCATCTATATCACCGGACACCGGAACCCGGACACGGACTCCATCGTCTCCGCCATGGCCTACGCGGCGCTGAAGAACGCCCTTGGCCAGCGGCAGTACGAGGCCGCCCGCCTGGGCCAGATCAGTGACGAGACCCAGACCGTGCTGGATCGCTTCGGCTTCCAGCCCCCCAAGCTGCTGAACAACGTGCGTACCCAGGTCCGGGACCTGGATTACGACACGCCCGCCACCCTGTCCGCCGCTGCCACCATCAGCCGGGCCTGGCGGACCATGCAGAAGGACAAGATCTCCGCCATCCCCGTGGCCAATGAGGACGGGACCCTGTTCGGAATGCTCTCCGCCGGGGATGTGGCCAACTATGACATGTCCTCCGTCCGCAACCCTAAGGTGGGCGAGATCCCGGTGTACAACCTGCTGTCCGTGCTGGAGGGCAAAATTCTCAACCAGGGCGGCGAGATGCGGGACGTGATCTCCGGTGAGGTCACCATCGCCCTGCCCGCCAGCCGGGAGAACCTGGTGTTCTCCGACCCGGGCAGCATCGTGGTCTGCGGCGACCAGCCGGACATGATCCGCCGTGCGCTGGAGATCGGCGTCAGCTGCATCATCGTCTGTCAGGCGGAGGTGGACCCGGAGCTGCTGGCCATGCAGACGGACACCTGCATCATCTCCACCGCCTATGACGCCTACCGGGCAGTGCGGCTCATCTACCATGCCATGCCCATCAGCAGCATCTGCAAGAACAAGGATCTGGTGTGCTTCCACCTGGACGACTATATCGACGACGTGCAGAACACCGTGCTGGAAAGCCGCTTCCGGGCCTATCCCATTTTGGATGAGGAGGAGCGAGTGGTGGGCACCCTGTCCCGCTACCATCTGCTGCGGCCCCGCCGCAAGCAGGTGATCCTGATGGACCACAACGAGAAGGCCCAGTCCGTACCGGGCCTGGACCAGGCGGAGATTCTGGAGATCATCGACCACCACCGGCTGGCGGACATCCAGACCAAGAATCCCATCACTGTCCGGAACGAGCCCGTGGGCAGCACCACCACCATCGTGGCGGGGATGTATCAGGACAAGGGCCTGATGCCCACCGCCAAGATGGCGGGATTGATGGCCGCGGCCATCGTCTCCGATACGGTCATGTTCAAGTCTCCCACCTGCACCCAGCGGGACATCGACGTGGCCAACCGCATGGCCCGGATCGCCAACATCTCCCTCCAGGCGCTGGGACAGGTGATCTTCTCCGCCTCCGGCGGCGGTGCGAAGTCTGCAGAGGAGATCTTCCGCACAGACTACAAGGAGTTCCACATCGCAGGCCACAACCTGGCGGTGAGCCAGGTCACCTGCATGGACTCCGACCAGCTGCTCCAGCGCAAGGGAGAGTTTTTGCAGCTCATGAGCTCCCTGCAGAAGAAGCAGGGCTTCGACATGGTAATCCTGATGATTACCGATGTACTGCTGGAGGGCACCCAGCTGCTGTTCGTGGGCGACAGGGACAGCATCCGCCAGGCCTTCAATGTGGAGGATGCGGAGGACGTGGTGTTCCTGCCCAAGGTCATGTCCCGGAAAAAGCAGGTCATTCCCATGCTCTCCGCCCTGTGGGGCTGAGGAGCGCGTGGCCCCGCCGCCCGGCGCTTTCTGCTGAGGAAGCTGCCGGGCGGCTCTGTTTTTTGGGAAATCTCCTGCCTCTGAAACATTTTCCAGAGATTTTGTATAAATTCACCATTGACTTTGCCTGTTTAAAGCAGTATGGTGTAAAAGTACAAAGGCCGGTCGGCAGAAGGGAGCTCTTCCATGGTTTTGTTTGCAGCAGCGTTCCGCACTGTGGCGGGGTTCTCTCGATTTTATGGCTGCCAGGTCCGCTATGCGGGCCGATATTGTCATAGGCAGAGCAGCCAGTGAAGGTCCGGCGGCCGGTGGATCTCACCCCGTATGGAAGGCGGCTCTGCTCTTCGGACAGAGCCGCTTTTTGTAATTTCCCCGCGATCAATCTTGAAAAGGAGATCTCTGCGATGAAAAAGAAGTTTCTTGCCCTTGCGCTGACCGCCGTCATGGCTCTGAGCCTGGCTGCCTGCGGCGGCGACACCCAGTCCACAGATACCGATGCCGATACCAGCGGCGACGAGTCCGCCTCCGGCAGCCAGACCTACACCGTGGGTATTATCCAGCAGGTCCAGCACGAGGCCCTGGACGCCGCCACCCAGGGCTTTCAGGACGCCCTGACGGAACTGCTGGGCGACAGTGTCACCATCGACCCCCAGAACGCCTCCGGCGATACCGCCAACTGCACCACCATTGCCAACAACTTTGTCTCCCAGGGCGTGGACCTGATCATGGCCAACGGCACCACCGCTCTCCAGGCCGCTGCCACCGGCACCAGCACCATTCCCATTCTGGGCACCTCCATCACCGAGTACGGCGTGGCTCTGGGCATTGACGGCTTTACCGGCACCACTGGCTACAACGTCTCCGGCACCTCCGATCTGGCGCCCCTGGACCAGCAGGCTGAGATGCTGCACACCTGGTTCCCCGACGCCCAGACTGTGGGCCTGCTGTACTGCTCCGCCGAGCCCAACAGCCAGTATCAGGTGGACACGGTCCAAGGCTACCTGGAGGATCTGGGCTATACCTGCACCCAATACTCCTTCTCCGACTCCAACGACCTGTCCGCTGTGGCCTCCTCAGCCTGCACGGCCAGCGATGTCCTGTACGTTCCCACCGACAACACCGCTGCCAACAACGCCGAACTGATCGGCAACATCTCCCTGGACACCGGCACTCCCATCATCGCCGGTGAGGAGGGCATCTGCAAGGGCTGCGGCGTGGCCACGCTGACCATCAGCTACTATGACATCGGCTACAAAACCGGTGAGATGGCCTATGATATCCTGGTGAACGGCGCCGATCCCGCCACCATGCCCATCGAGTACGCCCCCCAGTTCACCCCCAAGTACAACCCCACCATGTGCGAGGCTCTGGGCCTGACCCCGCCCGACGGCTATGAGGCCATCGCCGAATAAGGACGAATGGACGGAGAACCGATAAAGAGCCGGCGGATGTTTTCAAATTCTTGTCTGCAAAACTTCCGCCTTCACCGGCGGGGAGCCCTCTCCGGGGCTCTCCGCCGCCCGGTCTCCGTCCTATGGGCGGCGTCTGCGGTATGCTCCGCAGGGCGTCCGTCCACCCTTCCGTCCCGTCATCCAAATCTTATCAACACACTTTCAGCGGAAAAGGGGCTTCCCCTTTCCGCTGAACTTTGCTAGAATAGAGCAGCAAATTGCCTCCGGAAACAGCCGGGGGATTTTGGAGGGATTTCACTTGAACATCATGCATCTGGTCAACGCCCTGCCGGGTGTTGCCGCCCAGGGACTGATCTGGGGCATCATGGCCATCGGCGTCTACATCACGTTCCGGATCCTGGACGTGGCCGACCTGACGGTGGACGGCACCATGGCTACCGGCGGCGCCGCCTTCATCATGCTGACCATGGCGGGGGCGCCGGTGCCGCTGGCGATGCTGGGGGCGTTTCTGGCGGGTGTGCTGGCGGGACTGGTCACCGGCCTGTTCCACACCGCCTGCGGCATTCCGGCAATCCTCGCCGGTATCCTCACCCAGCTGGCTCTGTACTCCGTCAACCTGCGGATCATGGGACAGGCCAACCGGCCCGTCAGCTCCCGACAGTATGACCTGCTGGTGGACCAGCAGAGCGTCCGCTCCCTGAGCCTGGACAACCCCATCCTGGTGGTAGCCATTTTTGTGGCGGCGGTCATTGCCCTGCTGTACTGGTTCTTCGGCACGGAGCTGGGTGCCTCCCTGCGGGCTACTGGTTCCAACCCCAATATGTCCCGGGCCCAGGGCATCAACACCAACTTCACCAAGGTGCTGGGCCTGATGCTGTCCAACGGACTGGTGGCCCTGTCCTCCGCCCTGCTGGCCCAGTACCAGGGTTTCGCGGACGTGAACATGGGCCGGGGCGCCATCGTCATCGGCCTTGCCGCCGTCATCATCGGCGAGGTGATCTTCGGCAAAGTGTTCCGCAACTTTGCGCTGAAGATGCTGGCTGTGGCCATCGGCGCCATTTTGTACTACCTGGTGTACCAGGTGGTCATCTGGCTGGGCCTGAACACCGATGACATGAAGCTCATCACCGCCCTGATCGTGGCGGCCTTCCTGGCCATCCCCTACTGGAAGGGGAAATACGCCCACGTCAAGGTGCCCGCCGGGAGCGCCAATGCCGGAGCAAAAACAGGAGGGGATCAGGATGCTTGAGATCAAGGAGATCTGGAAGACGTTCAACGCCGGGACGGTCAATGAAAAGCAGGCCCTCCGGGGCGTCAGCCTGACGCTGAAGGACGGTGACTTCTGCACGGTCATCGGCGGCAATGGCGCCGGCAAGTCCACCATGCTCAATGCGGTGGCCGGCACCTTTTCTGTGGACAGCGGCGCTATCGTCATCGACGGGGTGGACGTGACCCGCCTGCCGGAGCACAAGCGGGCCAAATTCATCGGTCGGGTGTTTCAGGACCCTATGATGGGCACCGCCCCCACCATGCAGATCGAGGAAAATCTGGCGCTGGCGGCTCGCCGGGGCCAGCCCCGCGGCCTGGGCTGGGGCATCACCAAGACGGAGCGGGCGGACTACCGGGAGCTGCTGCGGGACCTGGGGCTGGGTCTGGAGGACCGTCTGACCAGCAAGGTGGGGCT
Organism: Oscillibacter sp. KLE 1745; assembly: GCF_000469445.2. Taxonomy (NCBI): domain Bacteria; kingdom Bacillati; phylum Bacillota; class Clostridia; order Eubacteriales; family Oscillospiraceae; genus Oscillibacter; species Oscillibacter sp. KLE 1745. The sequence goes on from NZ_KI271723.1 coordinate 8,393, forward strand.
CCTCTCCGGCGGCCAGCGCCAGGCGCTGACGCTTCTGATGGCCTCTTTGAAGCGGCCCAAGCTTTTGCTGCTGGACGAGCACACTGCCGCCCTGGACCCCAAGACCGCCGCCAAGGTTCTGGCTCTCTCCGACCGGATCGTGGAGGAAAACAGCCTCACCACCATGATGGTCACTCACAACATGAAGGACGCCATCGTCCACGGCAACCGGCTCATCATGATGTACGACGGCCGTATTGTCATCGACGTGTCCGGCGAGGAGAAGAAGAAGCTCACCGTTCCCGACCTGCTGGCCCTGTTCAGCAAAGTCAGCGGCTCTGACGAAGCCGACGACAAGCTGCTGCTTTCCTGAGCCGCGGAAAACCCGATTCAAACTGCATGTTACTCCCCGGCAGGGCCATCCTGCCGGGGTAGTTCTTGCCCCGGATTTTATCTCTTTAAAGCAACAAAAAAGATTTGTGCAAAATCACGGTTGACATTTCCACCGCCGCTTCGTATAATGCAAAGCAATCAAGCAAAACCGATGAGCAAGAGGAGTACCTGGTCAGGTCACCTTTCAGAGAGCCGTGGATGGTGGGATCACGGCAGAGAACTTTCCAGCGAATGGACTTGCGAGGGCAGCGCAAACGGCAAAATGCTCAGTAGCGTCTGACGGGGCCCGCACCCGTTATCCGGGCGGCGCGTATGAATGTACGTGGAACGAGCGGGCGCTTTGCGTCAACTTGGGTGGTACCGCAGGATGGTTTCAAGTCTTGTCCCAAATATGGGGCAGGGCTTTTTTTGATTCCCCTGATCGGTCCGGGAAAGGAGTATGGAGATATGAAACACAATACCAGACGATGGCGCGGCCTGTGCTGCAATATCAATTCCCTGAACGGACCCCTTTCAAATATTCTGTATCAAAGATTGGAGAATCTATTATGATGAATCTGCTGAAGAAGCTGGCCGCCTGCGGCCTGTCCCTGACCATGATCCTGTCCCTGGCCGCCTGCGGCGGCACCGATGACACCTCCTCCGGCGAAAGCGGCGGTGAGCCCGTCAAGTATCTGATCGGCATCAGCCAGTACGGCCAGCACGGCTCCCTGGACAACTGCCGGGAGGGTTTCCTCCAGGGCCTGGAGCAGGCCGGTCTGGTGGAGGGCACGGACTTTGAGGTGGACTACCAGAACGCCAACTTCGACGACAACCAGGCTACCCAAATCGGCCAGATGTTTTCCGCCGAGGACGCGGACCTGATGGTGGGCATCGCCACCAACTCCGCCATCGCCTGCTTCAATGCCGCGGAGGACAAGGACATCCCCGTGATCTTCACCGCCATCACCGACCCGGTGGGCGCCCACCTGGACGCGGGCAACATCACCGGCACTTCCGATGCCCTGCCGGTGGAGGGCCAGCTCCAGCTGATCCGGGCCCTGCAGCCGGATGCCGACACCATCGGCATCGTCTACACCACCAGCGAGGCCAACTCCGTCTACTCCATCAGCGTCTATGAGGAGCTGGCAACGGACTACGGCTTCACCATTGACGCGGTGGGCGTCACCTCCCAGGCAGAGGTCACCCAGGCGGTGGATACCTTGCTGTCCCATGGGGTGGACTGCCTGTCCAACCTGACGGACAACAATGTGGTGGGCGTGCTGGGCGCCATTCTGGAGAAGACGGACGAGGCGGGTATCCCTGTCTACGGTTCCGAGGTGGAGCAGGTAAAGCTGGGCTGCGTGGGCGGCGCGGGCCTGGACTACATCCAGCTGGGCATCCAGACCGGCCTGATGGCCGCCAAAGTCCTCACCGGCGAGGCCGCCTGTGAAGACCTGCCCTACGAGACCATCGAAAACTATGGCCTGTATATCAACTCCGACGCGGCGGCCGAGCTGGGCATCACCATTCCCGACGACATCGCCCAGGAGGCCCAGGAGTGCGCGGAATAACATCTGTAACATCCATTACCAAGGAGAACTCTTCATGAAGCTTGTCACCTATCGTCTCAGCGGCGCCGAGTATGTGGGCGCCCTCACCGCCGATGGAAAGGGCGTGCTGCCCCTCCCCGCCGCCGATATGAACACCTTGATCGAAACCATGACCCCTGCCGACCTCCGTTCTGCCGCCGCGGCGGCAGAGCGGGGCGGTGCGGTCCCGCTGTCAGATGTGGAGCTGCTGGCTCCCATCCCCCGCCCCCGGCAGGATGTGGTCTGCCTGGGCATGAACTACCGGGACCACGCGGAGGAATCCGCCCGGTACAGCGCCGATGCCTTCACCAAGAGCAGTACAGCGGCGGTCTACTTCTCCAAGCGGGTCAGCGAGGCCGGGAAGCCCGACGGCGTCATCCCCCGTCACGCGGGCCTTACGGACCGGCTGGACTATGAGGCGGAGCTGGCGGTGGTGCTGGGCAAAGCCGCCCGGGACGTGAAAGCCGCCGATGCGGCAGACTACATCTTCGGCTACACCGTCCTTAACGACGTATCCGCCCGGGACCTGCAGACGGGCCATAAGCAGTGGTATTTCGGCAAGAGTCTGGACGGCTTCACGCCCATGGGCCCCGTGCTGGTCACCGCCGACGAGATCGCCTATCCCCCGGCGCTGGAGATCACCAGCCGGGTCAACGGTGAGCTGCGGCAGAAGTCCAATACCGCTCTGCTGATTACCTCCATCGGGCAGATCCTGGAGGAGCTGACCGGGGGAATGACGCTGCTGCCGGGCACCATCATCGCCACCGGCACCCCGGCGGGAGTGGGCATGGGCTTCGATCCGCCCAGATTCCTCCAGTCCGGCGACACGGTGGAATGCGCCATCGAGGGCATCGGCACCCTCTGCAGCACCGTGATCTGATCTTTTCACAAGGAGGCTTCTCATCTCATGGATGTGATGGAACTGCTGACCAGCACTCTGATCCAGGGGCTGATCTACGCCCTGATCTCCTACGGCGTGTATATCACCTATTCCATTCTGGACTTTCCGGATCTGGGGGTGGATGGCACGTTTCCCCTGGGGGCCGCTGTCACGGCGGTGCTGATGACCAAGGGCGTCGATCCCTGGCTGACCCTGCCCGCCTCCCTGATAGTGGGCGGTCTGGCGGGACTTTTCACCGGTCTGGTCCACGTGAAGCTGAAGGTGCGGAACCTGCTGGCGGGCATCATCACCATGACCGCCCTGTTCTCTGTGAACCTGCAGATCGCCGGGTCCAACCTGACCATCGACCGGGGTACGGACACCATTTTCACCTCTGCCCCGGTGATGGCCCTGTTTGGGGATCTCTCCCTCTCCGGGCGGAAGCTGATTGTGTCCCTGGCGCTGGTCATCGTCATCAAGCTGCTGCTGGACGCCTATTTCCACACGAAGTCCGGCCTGCTGCTGCGGGCTGTGGGCGACAACGCCACCCTGGTGACCACCTTGGCCAAGGACCGAGGCACAGTAAAGATCCTGGGGCTGGTGATCTCCAACGCCCTGGTGGCCTTCGGCGGCTGCATCGTCTGCCACGAAACCCGCAGCTTCTCCGCCACCATGGGTACCGGCCAGCTGGTGTACGGCCTGGCGGCGGTGATTATCGGTGTGTCCATCATACACTTCTACACCGGCACCCGGCTGGCCCGGGGACTGCGGAAGTCCGGGCCCCTCCGCTTCCTGGGTTCCCCCCAGGGCACCACGGCGGTAGTGCTGGGCAGTGTGCTCTACAAGCTGTGCATCCAGGTAGCCATGAGCCTGGGACTGCCCACCAATATGATGAAGCTGATTACGGCTGCACTGTTCCTGCTGGTGCTGGTGCTGTCCGGCCGGAAGGGGGAGGCGATCATCCATGCTTGAAGTACGGGACATCACGAAGATCTACAACCCCGGCACCCTGACGGAGCAGCGGCTGTTCGAGCACTTCTCCCTGACAGTGGAGGAGGGCCAGTTCGTGGCCATCGTGGGCAGCAATGGCAGCGGCAAGACCTCCCTGCTGAACATCATCTGCGGCTCTATCCCCATCGAGGGCGGCGACGTGCTGGTGGGTGGCCGGAGCATCTCCAAGCTGAAGGACTACCAGCGGTACGCCACCATGGGCCGGGTCTACCAGGACCCCGCCGCCGGCACCTGCCCCAACCTCACCATGCTGGAAAATCTGTCCCTGGCGGATAACAAGGGCGGGTCCTACGGCCTGGGCCGGGGCGTCAATAAAAAGCGTATCGACTTCTATCGCCAGCAGCTGGCCTCCCTGGGCCTGGGACTGGAGGATAAGCTGGATGTGCGGATGGGGGCTCTCTCCGGCGGCCAGCGGCAGGCGGTGGCGCTGCTGATGGCCACCATGACGCCCCTGAAATTCCTGATTCTGGACGAACACACGGCGGCCCTGGACCCCAAGACCGCTGAGGTCATCATGGCCCTGACGGACAGAGTCATCCGTGAAAAGCATTTGACGGCCATGATGGTCACCCACAACCTCCGCTACGCGGTGGAGTATGGAGACCGGATCCTGATGATGAACCGGGGCCGGGTGGTGCTGGACCGGGCCGGAGCGGAAAAGCGGGCCACCTCTATGGACGATATCCTGACCATGTTCAATCAGATCTCTCTGGAGACCGGGAATTGAGGAAAAAAAAGCGGGCATCCTTTGGATGCCCGCCTTTTTACTCCTTTTCCAGCTCATAGCCCATGGCCGTCAGCTCCCGTCGGATCTGCTCCACATGGGCGGCGTCCCGGGTCTCCAGCACCATGGAGACCATGCAGGCTCCCACGTCGGAATGCTGATCCTCCCGGGCATGGTTGATGCTGAGGATGTTGGCGCCGCTGTCCGCCACCACCTTCAAAAGCTGCAGCAGGCTGCCGGGCTTATCCGCCACCTTCGTGCTGATCTCTGCGATCCGCCCGGCCTTGGACAGGCCCTTGGTGATGATCCGGGACAGCGTGGTCACGTCCACATTGCCGCCGGAGACCACGCACACGGTTTTCTTCTCCGACGTGTCCACCTTGCCGAACATCACCGCCGCCACCGGCACGGCGCCGGCGCCCTCCGCCACGGTCTTCTGCCCCTCCATCAGCGCCAGGATGGCAGAGGCGATCTCGTCCTCGCTGACAGTGACCACCTCATCCACATACTGCTGGCACAGGGCAAAGGTCAGATCACCCGGCTTCTTCACCGCGATGCCGTCCGCAATGGTGGACACGCTCCGCAGCTCCGTGGGGCCCCCGGCGTGGCGGGACAGGTACATGGACGCCGCGCCCGCCGCCTGGACGCCCACGATCCGGCAGTCCGGCTTCAGCTGCTTCACCGCAAAGGCGATGCCGCCGATAAGGCCGCCGCCCCCGATGGGCACCACGATCTGCTCCACGTCCGGCAGCTGCTCCAGGATCTCCAGGCCGATGGTGCCCTGGCCGGCGATCACCAGCGGGTCGTTGAAAGGGTGGGCGAAGGTGTAGCCCTGCTCCTTCGTCAGCCGCTCCGCCTCCGCCGCCGCGTCGTCATAGACGCCGGGCACCAGCACCACCTCTGCGCCGTAGCCACGGGTGGCCTCCACCTTGCTGATGGGCGCCCCGGCGGGCATGCAGATCACCGCCTTGATCCCCAGCCGGGATGCGGACAGGGCAATGCCCTGGGCGTGGTTCCCCGCAGAGCAGGCGATGACGCCCCGGGCCGCCTCCTCCGGCGTCAGGCTGCGGATCTTGTTGTAGGCGCCCCGGAGCTTGAAGGCCCCGGTCAGCTGCAGGTTTTCCGCCTTGATGTACACGTTCTCCCCAAATTTCGGGGCCCTGTCCAGCGGTGTCCGCCGGGCGATGCCCCGCAGGGCCTCCTGGGCCTCCCGGACCATATCCAAAGTCAGCATGGACTCCCCTCCCACGTCTTTCTTATGCTTCATTATATCGGCGTGCCCGGCAGAATACAATGCACAACTCCTCCAATGTTTTTCATTCAATGACATCGTTTTTACAGTTTGTCTTTATACAAAGGACATCCATATTCTCTCCGCGGGCAGCAAGGCGTTCCTCCGCCTGCTGCGGCACGGAAAGTTTTCAATTCATCTCTATACAAATCTTCCGAAAATTGCTATAATGAATCAAATTTTGTCGAAGGAGGAGTGTCCGTGAAACCGCACCGGAAAGCGGCCCCCGCGGAGGCCGCGGCCGCTGGCCGCCAGGAGATGCCCCGCTGTGCCCCCAAGGCGGACAGCGGCCTCTCCTCCGCCCAGGCTCAGGCCCTGGCGGAGGCCGGCTGGGACAACCGCCCGGTGGAGTCTCCCACCAAAAGCGATAAGCAGATCATCCGGGAGAATATCTTCACCTACTTCAACCTGATTTTCGTGGTTCTGGCGGTGTGCCTGCTGCTGGTAGGGGACTGGAAGGACATGACCTTCCTCCTCATCGTGGCAGCCAATGCCGTCATCGGCATCGTCCAGCAGCTGCGCTCCAAACGCACCATTGAGAAGCTGTCCCTCCTCTCCGCCGCGAAGGTGCGGATCATTCGGGACGGAAAGGTCCGGGAGCTGCCGGTGGACCAGCTGGTGCGGGAGGACGTGGTAGAGCTCACCGCCGGCTGCCAGATCCCTGCGGACGGACCGGTCCTCACCGGGCAGGTGCAGGTGAACGAGGCCCTCATCACCGGCGAGGCGGACGCCGTCACCAAGGAGCCTGGGGATCAGCTGCTGTCCGGCAGCTTCGTCATCTCCGGCAAGTGCCGGGCCCGGATGGACCAGGTGGGAGCAGACTCCTACGCCTCCAAGCTGACGCTGGCGGCCAAGAAAGATGACGGCCCCGGCAAAAGCGAGATGATGCGCTCCCTGGACAGCCTGATCCGCTTCATCGGCATCGTGTTGATTCCCATCGGCGCAGCGTTGTTCTACAACCAGTTCATCAATCAGGATCTGGGCCTGCAGCAGTCCGTGGTCAGCACGGTGGCGGCCCTGATCGGCATGATCCCGGAGGGACTGTTCCTCCTGACCAGCGTTGCCCTGGCGGTCAGCGTGGTGCGGCTGGCCCAGAATCGGACGCTGATCCACGAGATGAACGCCATCGAGACCCTGGCCCGGGTGGACGTGCTGTGCGTGGACAAGACCGGCACCGTCACCAGTCCTCAAATGCAAGTGCGGGAGGTGGTGCCCCTGGACCCGGAGTCCTGTTCCGACACGGACATCACCGACATTCTGGGTGCCTTTTACCGGGTGCTGGATCCGGATAACGACACGGCGAAGGCCATCGCGGACAAGTTTCCCCGGGGGCCCGGCTGGCCGGACCGGGGAGCCGTGCCCTTCACCTCCGCCACCAAGTGGAGCGCCGTGAATTTCCTGGACCGGGGGGCTTATGTGGTGGGCGCACCGGAGTATATCCTGGGGCAGGACTTCGCCGCCCTGGAAAAGCGTACTGCCCCCTACGCCGCCCAGGGCTGCCGGGTACTGCTGCTGGCCCAGTGCGACGGGGCGGAGATCGGGCGCCTCCACGGCGTGGTGATCCCCCTGGCCCTGCTGGTGCTGGAGAATCCCATCCGCCCCAACGCTCCCAAAGTCTTCGATTACTTCCACACCCAGGGCGTGGATGTGAAGGTCATCTCCGGCGACAACCCGGTGACCGTCTCCGCTGTGGCGGCCCAGGCAGGCATCCGGAACGCAGAGCAGTGGGTGGACGCCCGGGAGCTCCAGACGGATCAAGACATCGCCGCGGCCGTGCGGGAGTACACTGTGTTTGGCCGAGTGGTCCCCAACCAGAAGCGGAAGATCGTCCGGGCCCTCCAGAGCCAGGGCCACACGGTGGCCATGACCGGCGACGGCGTGAATGACGTGCTGGCATTGAAGGACGCCGACTGCGGCGTGGCCATGGCCTCCGGCGCGGATGCCGCCTGCCAGGTGGCCCAGCTGGTGCTGCTGGACAGTGACTTTGCCGCCATGCCCAAGGTGGTGGCGGAGGGCCGCCGGGTCATCAACAATATCCAGCGGGCCTCGGCATTGTACCTGGTGAAGAACATTCTGTCCTTTTTCCTGGCCCTCATCACCCTGTTCGCCGCCTTCCCCTATCCCTTTGTTCCCATCCAGCTGACGCTGATCTCCGCCCTGACCATCGGCGTGCCCTCCTTCTTCCTGGCGCTGGAGCCCAACCACGACCTGGTGAAGGGCAAGTTCCTCCACAATGTGCTGCGGCGGGCTTTTCCCGGCGGTCTCACAGCCATCTTCGTCATCCTCTTTGCGGAGCTGTTCGTCTACACCTTCGACCTGACGCTGGCAGAGCTCTCCACCATCTGCGTGATCCTGATGGCGGTAAACGGTCTCATGGTGATCTACTACGCTGCCCGCCCCCTGGATGCCAAGCGGCTGGTGCTGCTGGCGGCCATGAGTGCGGCCATGTTCGTGGCGGTGGTGTTCTATGGGGCGTTCTTCTCTCTCTCCTCCCTGTCCTTTGCAGCCTGGCTGGTGCTGATCGTGCTGGTGCTGTTGGTGGTGCCCATCCAGATGGGCCTGGAGTGGTGCTTTGACCGCTGCACCACGGCCCTGGACCGCCGCCGGGAGCGGCTGGCAAAGCGCCGCCGCGCTCCCCGCAGACCCCGGCCGGCGCACCGCTCCCGGCGCCGTCGGTGATCTTTCCCACGCCAAATAGAGCGGACCGTGGTTTTCCACGGTCCGCTTTCTTCATTGGGTCAGCAGGCGGAGCATCTCCTCCGCCGGGTCCACCAGCGGCAGCCCTGTCCGGGCCGCCAGGGCCTCCTTAAAATAGGGGAAATGGGTGCAGCCCAGCACCAGCGCCTCCATCCCGCCGTCGGCAAACCACGCTGCCAGCGCCGCCAGACGGTGGCGTTCCACCAGCTCCTCCGGCGGCATCCCCGCCTCCACGGCCAGCACCACCGGCAGCGCACAGGCCCCCAGCAGATCCAAGGCGGGATTGGCCTCCAGCAATACCTTCTCGATGCCGGAGAGTCCCTGGGCGTTGGCGGCGATGACTCCCAGCGCCCGGTAGCGGGGCGCCAGCCGCCGGTACACGTCCAGCGGCGTCACGATCCGCATCCCCGTCTCCTCCGCAAGCCCCGGGAAATCCACTGCCGCAGACAGGGAGTTGCAGTAGACGAAAGCCCGCCGACAGCCCTGGGCCATGGCGCCCCTCAGCACCGCCAGGGCCTGGCGGCGCTTGTCCGCTGCCGGGGCGTGCTGAAAGGCAGTCTGCTCCCTGGGTCCCCGGGAGAGGGGAAACGGCACGCCCGGCAGCCCCCGTTCCTCCAGATATGCCACGCCCATCCGGGTGTCCACCGGTGTGCCGGCCAATACAGCAATAGGTCCGTTCATGGCGATCCTCCTCTCCTCATCCCAGCTTCCGCGGAAAGTTGCCGAATACCCGGACGCCCTCCTGCACAGTCAAAAACGCGTGGGGGTCCACAGAGTGCACCATGTGAAGCAGCTCCTCGATCTCATATTTGGAGAGGCACACGCACAACACACGGACATCGTCCTTGGTGTAGGCGCCCACGCCGTCCCAGTAGGTCACGCTCCGCCCTAGCTGTTTGATAATGAAGTCCGCCAGGACGCTCTCGTCCTCCCGCGTGAAAATCAGGGCTTGAACGGTGACATTCTGCTGGTGCATCCTGTCCAGGATCATGGAGTTTGCGAAGTTGTAAATCACGGAGTAAATGGCGACCTCCGGGTCAAACAGGATCAGGATGGCCGTATAAAGCAGGGCATTGAAGCCCAGCGCAAATTTACCCACCGTAAAAGCACTGTCCCGCTTGCTCATGATGAGTCCCAGCACGTCCAGTCCGCCGCCGCTGCCGCCGCAGGTGAGGACGATTCCGCTGCCGATCCCGGTGAGGATGCCGCCCAGCAGGCAGGCCGTCAGATAATCGTCCACAATGGGCTGCGTGGGAATGGGAATGATGCTGTAAAAAACAGAGTAGGATACCGTACAGATGATGGTCCGCACCGCCAGTCCCCTGCCCAGGTTCCGATACCCGATCATGAGCAGCGGGATGTTCAGCAGAAAATAGAGGACGCCTGCGATGTCGTAGGCCCCGAAGCTCACGCCCAGGAAGTCCTGCAGCAGCGTTCGCACCAGTTGGCAGAAGCCCAGCAGGCCGCCGGTGTACAGGCTCAGGGGGACAATGAAGAGATTCAGCGCCGCGGCCGCGATCAGCTCGCCCAGCACGGCGAGCACCAGCCGCAGGATTCGGTTGTGCAGGGTAGTGTACAGCATGGGTAAAACCTCCCTTGGGAGTGCAGCTCCCTTCTGCGGATATCCATGGTCCCTCTTTGATACCGATTATACGGTGTATCCCGCAAAACCTCAAGAGGGAAAATTACAGGGCGTACCGCAGGCAGCGGTACAGCCGCTGTTTAGCCCGCTTCACCGTGCGAGAGACGGTGGAGCGGTTCACCCCCAGCTTTTGAGCAATCTGGGACATTTTCAGTCCCCGGTCGTAATAGAGGAACACCATCTCCCGCTGCCGGGGCGTCAGCTCCTGCTCCCGGGCCCGGCGCAGGCCGCGCCGCAGCCGCTCCAGCTGCTCACTGTTATCCTCCGCATGGTCCCGCAGCCAGACGGTCATGTCCCCGATCCACTCGCTGCTGCGGGCGTCAAAGCGTGTATCTCTCATGTCTGTGATAGCTCCTGTCGTAATAATGGGCCGTCAGCGCCGCCAGCTCCCGGGTCTCCTGCAGCAGCGGCGTCAGCTCTGTGATCCGCCGCCGCAGAAGGCGGCGGTCCTCCTCGTCCTTCAGCTCCCGCGCCGCCTGCCGCAGCTCGCCGATCCGCCGCCGCAGGGCGGCCGCGCTCTCCGCATAGAGGGCGGACATCTCCAGCAGCGTCATGGCGCCGCCTCCCTTCCCCGCACCTGGCGGAAGGGAGCCAGCTCCGCCCGGGCGAACACCGGGAGGCAGGCCCCACATACGCTGCTGCCGTTGCAGTACCAGTAGTCCTCTCCCTCTGTGATCTCCAGCCCGCAGAGCGAGCAGCGCAGCGTCCGCCGTCGGCGGGTATGTTCCTTTGTTTCCAAATGCGATGCTCCTTTCCTGTATACAGATCCCGGCAAGTCTCATGTGCCCCGCCGGCAAAATGAAAAAAACGGGTGGAAAAGCAAAAATTTTCTGTTGACAAACAGGCGCTTATCTGGTAAGATAAATTCTGCTGTTGGAACTGCTGGTGTAGCTCAGCTGGTAGAGCAGCTGATTTGTAATCAGCAGGTCGGGGGTTCGAATCCGTCCACCAGCTCCAGTTTTAATATGGGGGAATTCCAGAGCGGTCAAATGGGGCAGACTGTAAATCTGTTGCCTTCGGCTTCGGTGGTTCGAATCCACCTTCCCCCACCAAAAAGGTGCCTGCAATCGCGGGCGCTTTTTTCATTTTGATAAACAAGATACTTGTAAATTTTTATTTATTTTACAAGTATCTTGTTTACAGCTATACAGTAACACAAGATTTTTTGAAAGTCAAGTATAATTTTACAAGTTTCTTGTAAAATTGGATTGACAGCTTCCTTGAAATCCGATAGGATACTGTCAAGAACATCGGAAAGGATGGGATCCATGGCATTTGGAGACCGGATCAAAGCCCGTCGGGAGGAGCTGGCTCTCTCCCGCCCCCAGCTGGCGGATCGGCTGGGCGTCACACCGTCCACTGTCAGCAACTACGAGACCGGTGTCAGCTTCCCTAAGGAGGAGATGATGCTCCGGCTGTTCGACTGTCTGGAGACGGACCCCAACACCTTGTTTCAGGACAGCTTTCGCCGCGGCGCGGACGTCCTGACTGAGCGGGAGCGGCAGCTGCTGGAGCAGTATCGCTCCCTCTCTCCCCTGGGGCGGGAGAGCGTCCAGACGATGGTGGAGGCGCTGCGGGCCTGTCAGCAGGAATCCGCAGCCCCGGAGCAGGAGCCCCGGGTCATTCCCCTGTACCGGACCCCTGCGGCGGCCGGTTATGCGGCGCCGGTGTTCGGCGAGGATTTCGACTACCTCCAGGTCACAGACGGCGTGCCTCAGTCCGCAGAGTTTGCCGTGCGTATCCAGGGGGACTCCATGGTCCCCTACATCCCGGACGGCTCTGTGGTCTATGTGAATCGCGATCCCCTGAAGGCCGGGGACGTGGGGATCTTCTGCGTGGACGGGGATATCTTCTGCAAGCAGTATTACAAGGATCCCGCCGGAACGGTGTATCTTTTCTCCCTAAACCGGGCGCGGGCCGATGCGGACGTGGTACTCACCGCCGGCAGCGGCCGGACGCTCGCCTGCTTCGGCCGGGTGATCCTCCACGCGCTGCCGCTGCCGGGGCGGACGTAACGGAGAGCCGGGCGCCGCCTATGCGG
>NZ_KI271724.1:0-33363 GCF_000469445.2 Oscillibacter sp. KLE 1745
GCTGCTGCCCGCCGCCGGATGGCGGGTGTTCCGGCTGACCGGAAGGGGAGGTGCCGCCCTGTGTATGCCGGGGCTCCTCCTCCGGGATACGGGTGTAGGTGCCCTGGTCGTTGCGGATGTAGCGGTTATACATGTCTCACCCCTCCCATCCAGCCAGAAATTTCCGGCCCAGGTGGAACAGGCGCGCCAGCTGGAGAGCCCGTTCCACCTTCTCCTGCCGCTCCGGCTTGAGATAGGGCCGCAGTGCGTACAGCAGCTGCCGGGCGTTGGAGTCCCGTGCTCCTCCCAGCTCCTGGATCAGGGGCAGGAACCGCAGGAGCAGCTGCGGATCCAGCCCACCGGCCAGGGCGGAGAGAGGATCGCCGCCGGATGGCGGCGGAGTCTGCGGCTGCTGGCCCCAGCCGGGAGAAGAACCGCCCGGCTGGGACGGGGGAGGGGGCGGCGCATTGGCGGCGTTGTTTCCTCCGGTCCCACCGGAGAGAGACTGGGCCAGTTGCATGATCTGTGCCATGGCGTCCGGGTTGGAGAGAATGCTGTTCAGTTTATCGTCGAATTCCGCCACCGCCGGTCCGCCCCCTTTCTGTACTTGCCGTTACCGGCCGTTCATGGTCTTGTTGATGCGGTCGATCAAAGCTGCGCCGTCCGGGCTCTGCATCAGCTGGTTCACCATGCGGACCATCTCCGCCGGGTTGCCCTTGGCGGCGGACTGGGCCGCCCGCTGGAGAGATGCTCCACGGTCTCCCCCGGAGAGCATCTGCATCAGCGCCTGCCCGTCCCGGGACTGCATCAGCGCCTGGAGCATGGCGGGGTTGCTTTTCAGCTGTTGGATCATACGGGCCGTCTGTTCGTCCATAGTGCCTCCTTGTGCCGTCTGTCGGATGGATTTCATCTCAGTATATGAGGGAAGACAAAAAAACGTGCCTGCGCATTGCGCAGACACGTGAAGTTCCAGAGTGATTCCAATGCTGTCAGCCCCGTCTGGCGGCTTTGGCGGTGTCGCAGTCCTTTGCCAGGGGGCAGCCCTCGCACTTGGGGGAGCGGGCGGTGCAGGTATCCCGGCCGAAGAGCACCATCCGGTGGCAGAAGTTGTTGGACTCCTTGGGAGGGATCCGCTCCCGCAGCTGCCGCTCCACCTGAAGGGGATCCTTGGAGCCGTCGGTGATCCCCAGCCGTCCCGTGATGCGGATGCAGTGGGTGTCGCAGACATAGGCGGGCTGGCCGAACACGTCCCCCAGAATCAGATTGGCGGTCTTGCGCCCCACGCCGGGAAGGCCGGTCAGTTCTTCCATGGTGCCGGGGACTCTGCCGCCGTATTCATTCACCAGCTTCTGGGCACAGGCCACGATGTCCCGGGCCTTGCCGTTGTAAAAGCCGCAGGAGTGGATGTATTCTCCCACCTCCGCCGGATCCGCCTCGGCAAAACTTTCCAGGGTAGGGAAGCGGGCGTACAGCGCCGGGGTCACCTTGTTCACCCGCTCGTCTGTGCACTGGGCGGACAGGCGCACCGCAAACAGCAACTCGTAGTCCTTTTTATATTGTAAGGAGCACAGCCCGTCCGGGTAAATGCCCTTCAGTGTCTCAATGATGCGGTTCACCGCAGCCTTGGATGTCATGTCGCTCACCTCGGGGACAGGATACCACAGATTTCGACAAAAAGCCAGAGAAAAATTGCCGCGTCCGGATGCCGGCGCATACGCCGGACGGGATACAACTTGACATTATTCCCCTGAAAGAGTAAAATCTCTTTATTATTCTATTGTGTGAGGAGAAGGAGAATATATGACTTACATTGTTGCGATCAGCGCCTATCTGGTGCTGCTCACGATCTTCGGGCTGATCGTGGCCCGGAAGAAAGTCAAGACCTCGGATGACATGGTGACCGGCGGCCACCGGATCCCCTTCATCATCCTGGTGGGCACACTGCTTGCTACTTGGTGCGGCGGCGGCGGAATCACCGGCTCCGCCAGCGTGGTGTACACCGGCGGCCCCTGGGTGGGTCTCATCACCTTTGCGGCGCCGCCCATCGGCATCATCCTGCTGTATTTCATCGCCGGCAAGGTCCGCAAGTCCAACAAGGTCACGGTGCCGGAGATCATGGGCGCCCGTTACGGCAAGGCCGCCAGCATCATCGCCGCCCTGTGCGTCATGCTGGCCTATGTGGGCGTGCTGGCCACCCAGCTGAAGGCTGCGGCGGACATCATCGTGCTGCTGTGCGCTTCCAGCGGGATTGAGATCTCCCACGGCTTGGCCCTGACCATCTGCACAGCCCTGATCGCCATCATCACCGTGGGCGGCGGTCTGGTGTCTGTGGCCTATTCCGACGCCATCAGCGCCCTGCTGATGATCGGCGGCTTCTTCCTGGCGATTCCCTTCCTGATCGGCGTGGCCAACTCTCAGGGCGCCACTCTGCCTCCGGAGAAGATGACCATTACCGGCGGTATGTCCGGCTGGGAGCTGCTGGGCTACTTCCTGCCCTCCCTGGCCCTGATGCTGGGCGACCAGAACATGCTGCAGCGGTTCGCCTCTGCCAAAAACAGCGACGAGGCCAAGAAGTCCAACATCGGCATGTTCATCGGCGAGATCCTGGTCATCATCAGCATTGTCCTGGTAGTCACCCAGGCAGCCAAGCTGTATCCCACCCTGGACGTTCCCTCCAATGTGATCTTCCAGGTAGCGGTGGACTACCTGCCTCTGGCCTTCGGTGCGCTGGTGATGTGCGCCTGCATGGCCTTCATCGTCACCACGGCGGACAGCTATCTGCTCTCCTCTGCCACCAACCTGACCAACGACATCTATGTAAAGTACATCCGCAAGGATGCCACCGACAAGCAGAAGATGCTGGTCCTCCGGGGTACCATCATTGTGTTCAGCTTCATCGCTGTGGCGCTGACGCTGTATTTCCCCACTGTGCTGTCCCTGCAGATGACGGCCTACACCATGTACGGCGCCGCCATCACCCCGGCGATCCTGTTCGCCCTCTTCTCCAAGAAGGTGACGCCCGCCGGCGGCATGGCCGGTATCCTGGTGGGCGGTCTGGTCACGATCATCTGGACGCTGATGGGCACGCCCTACGGCATCCAGTGCGCCATTGTGGCGGTGCCTGCCTCGGTGATTGCCATACTGATCGTCAGCGCCGTGACCCGCTGCAACGATCCCAAGCGGTCTCTGGAAGCCCTGTACCAGGACAACTGATTCCAGGCGGGGCAGAAGAGATGCTCTTCTGCCCCGTTTTTTCTGTGCGGTGACGCGCAAGGACTGAAAGGAAAGAGAGGAACCACCATGGAAGATCCCCGTATCCGCAAATTCGCCCAGTTCCTGATCCGCAGCGCTGTGGGCCTGGAGAAGGGCGAGAAGATCCTGATTGAGCTCCACGGCAGTGAGACCGGATTGATGAAGTCCCTGGTCCAGGAAGCCTATGCTGTGGGCGGCAAGCCCTTTGTCCACATCTTCGACTACGCCGTAGAAGGTGCCCTGGTCCAGGGAGCCGACGCGGAGCACATGGAGGAGATCGCCTCCTACGAGCTGGAGCGGATGCGGGACATGGACGCCTATATCGACATCCGGGCCACCACCAATATCAGCATGTGGCACAACGTCAGCGACGAGGCCCAGAAGCGTTACCGCCAGTATTACTGGGGCCCCATCCATCTGGCGGAGCGATGCAACCATACCAAGTGGTCTGTGCTCCGGTATCCCAACGACGCTATGGCCCAGCTGGCGGGCGTTTCCACGGAAGAGTATGAGGACTTCTATTTCCGGGCCTGCCTTGTGGACTACGACAAGATGGGCCGGGCCATGCAGCCCCTCCAGGACCTGATGGCCAGGACCGACAAGGTCCGTATCGTCGCTCCCGGCACAGACATCTCCTTCTCCATCAAGGGCATCCCCAGCTTCGGGATGCACGGCAACCGGAACATCCCCGACGGTGAGATCTACACCTCGCCCGTGAAGAACTCCGTCAACGGGCACATCACCTACAACGTGCCGTCCCCCTATGACGGCTTTTTGTTCCGGGACGTGTATCTGGAGTTCAAGGATGGCAAGATCGTCAAGGCCACCAGCAACAACACGGACTATATGAACGAGATCCTGGACATCGACGAGGGCGCCCGGTACATCGGCGAGTTCGCCTTCGGTGTGAACCCGGAGATCAACCACCCCATCGGGGACATTCTGTTCGACGAGAAGATCGCCGGCAGCTTCCACCTGACCCCCGGCAACAGCTACGACAATGCCTCCAACGGCAACCATTCCGCCGTCCATTGGGACCTGATCCAGATCCAGACGCCGGAGTACGGCGGGGGCGAGATCTGGTTCGATGACGTGCTGATCCGCAAGGACGGCCTCTTCGTGCTGGACGAATTGAAATGCCTGAATCCGGAGAATCTGCTCTCCAAGGAAGAATAAGGAGGAATCTAGAACATGGATACCGTTGTTGACCGCCTGATCCGCTACGCCAAGGTGTACAGCGAGAGTGACTACCACGCCGGCCGCACTGTCACCCCCAGCACGGACCGCCAGTTCGACATGGCCAAGCTGCTGGTAGAGGAGCTCCACGGCCTTGGCATCGAAAACGCCCGGTACGATGACAAGTGCTACGTCTACGCCACCCTGGATGCCACGCCGGGGTGCGAACAGCTGCCCGCCATCGGCCTGATCGCCCACATGGACACCACCCCGGACATGACCGGCAAGGACGTGAAACCCCAGATCATCCACTACACCGGCGGGGACGTGGTGCTGAACCGGGAGCAGAACATCGTCATGGAGGCCGCCCAGTTCCCGGAGCTGCAGAAATTCGTGGGTCAGGAGCTGGTCTGCACCGATGGCACCACCCTGCTGGGGGCGGATGACAAGGCGGGCATCGCCATCATCCTCCAGGCGGTGGAGGAGCTGCTGGCAGAGAAGGCTCCCCACGGCAAAATCTGCCTGGGCTTCACCCCGGACGAGGAGATCGGCATGGGCGCCAGCTTCTTCGATGTATCCGGCTTCGGCGCGGACTTTGCCTATACCCTGGACGGCGGCGATATCACCGACTATGAGTACGAGACCTTCAACGCCGCCAAGACCGTGGTGACCATCAACGGCTTCAGCATCCACCCGGGCACCTCCAAGGACAAGATGCGCAACGCCCTGTTGATCGCCATGGAGTACAACGCCCTGCTGCCGGCGCTGGAGACCCCCGCCCACACGGAGGGGTACGAGGGCTTCTTCCATCTGCAGGAGATGCACGGCAAGGCGGAGAAGGCCACGATGGAGTATATCGTCCGGGACCACGACATGAAGCGGTTTCAGGAGCGCAAGGCCATGATGGACAAGGCCGCGGAGCAGATCAACCGCCGCTGGGGCGACGGCACCGCGGTGGTGGACACCCACGACCAGTACTACAATATGTACGAGGTGCTGAAGGACCACATGGAGATTCTGGAGCTGGCAGAGTCCGCCATGAAGGCCGCCGGCATTGAGCACCCCACCCATTCTCCCATCCGGGGCGGCACTGACGGCAGTGTGCTGACCTACAAGGGCCTGCTGTGCCCCAACCTGCCCAGCGCGGGCCACAACGCCCACGGCCGGTACGAGTATGCGCCGGTAGAGTCCCTGAAAACCGGCGTCAAGACCGTAAAGGCTCTGGTCTCTCCGGAGCTGGTGGAGACCATTATCGGAAAAAAAGAGGGGTGACATCATGTATCAGGAGCGAATCAGCCGCGTACTGGCCGCCATGGAACGGATGGGCCTGGAGCAGATGCTCGTGTCCGATCCGGACAGCATCTGGTATCTGACAGGGTACGATGTGTTCCCGTTTGAACGGCTGTACGCCTTTTACCTGCGGAAGGACGGACAGCACAAGTTATTTCTGAACAAACTGTTCCCGGTGCCGGAGGCACCCTATGAGCAGGTGTGGTTCTCCGACACGGACGACTATCTCGCCATTCTGGCAAATGCCGTGGACGGGGAAAAGGACATGGGCGTGGACAAGGACTGGCCCGCCCGGTTTCTGCTGCCCCTGATGGCCCACAATCCCAGCTGCAAGTATGTGCTGGCCTCCGACTGCGTGGACGACGCCCGGGCCTGCAAGGACGCGGTGGAGCGGGACCTGATGCGGGAGGCCTCCCGCATCAACGACGTGGTGATGGAGCGGGCTGCCGCCTACATGAAAGAGGGCATGACCGAGCGGGAGGTGGCCGACTACATCGTGGCCCAGTACGCTGCCGAGGGCTGTGACTCCACTGCGTTCCTGCCCATCGTCTCCTACGGCGCCCACGCCGCGGACCCCCACCACGAGGCGGACCAGACCCGCCTGAAGGCTGGGGACTGCATCGTCATCGACATGGGCTGCCGGAAGAACCGCTACTGCTCCGACATGACCCGGACCTTCTTCTGCAGGGCGGCGGATCCCAAGTACGCCGCCATCCACGACCTGGTGCGGGAGGCCAACGAGCTGGCGGAGTCCATGCTGCGGCCCGGCGTACCCCTGTGCGACCTGGACAAGGCCGCACGGGACCACATCTCCGCCGCCGGATACGGAGAATACTTCACCCACCGGCTGGGCCACTTCATCGGCCAGACGGAGCATGAGAAGGGCGACGTCAGCGCCACCAACACCACCCTGGCCAAGCCGGGTATGATCTTCTCCATTGAGCCCGGCGTGTATCTGCCCGGCGAATTCGGTGTCCGGGTGGAGGACCTAGTGCTGGTGACGGAGGACGGCTGCGAGATTTTGAACCACGTGGACAAGCACTGGAAGACCGTGGGCTGAGTTTACAGGCCGAAAGCCGGGAGGACGGACTGTCTTCCCGGCTTTTTGGCGTTTTCCCGGTGGAAATTTCCAATGGGCCATGCTATAATGAATGTTCCGAGATCAACAGGGAAGGGGGTGCCGCCATGCAGCGGCCTCTTGCGGATGAGATCCGCCCCAAAACATTGGACGAGGTGGTGGGCCAGCGGCATCTGCTCTCCCCCGGCGCCGTGCTCCGGCGGCTGATCGACAGCGGCACGGAGGCGAATATGGTGTTCTACGGCCCCTCCGGCACCGGAAAGACCACCATCGCCAACATCATCGCCCGGCAGACCAATAAGACCCTCCACCGGCTCAACGCCACCACCGCATCCTTGCAGGACGTGAAGGACATCATTGCCGACGTGGGGACGCTGCTGGCCCCAGGGGGCATTCTGCTGTACCTGGACGAGATTCAGTACTTCAATAAGAAGCAGCAGCAGAGCCTGCTGGAATTCATGGAGAACGGCTCTTTGACCCTCATCGCCTCCACCACGGAGAACCCGTACTTTTATGTGTACGGAGCCCTGCTGTCCCGCAGCACGGTGTTTGAGTTCAAGGCCGTGTCGCCGGAGGAGGTGGAACCCGCTGTCCTGCGGGCACTGAAGATCGAGCAGGACCGTTCGCCTCTGCCCCTGGACTGGGAGCAGGATGTGCCCCGGCAGATCGCCACCGCTTGCGGCGGCGACGTCCGCAAGGCCATCAATGCGGTGGAACTTCTGTGCCGGGCAGCCATGCCCAGAGATGGGAAGCTGATGCTGACCCTGGACGACGTGGAGCAGGTGGCCCAGCGCAGCGCCATGCGGTACGACAGAGGCGGCGACGCCATGTACGACGCCGCCTCCGCCCTGATGAAGTCCCTCCGGGGCAGCGACCCGGATGCGGCGCTCCACTACCTGGCCCGCTTTCTGGAGGCGGGGGACCTCATCACCCCCTGCCGGCGGCTGCTGTGCTCCGCCAGCGAGGATGTGGGGATGGCGTACCCCCAGGCGGTCTCCATTGTGAAGGCATGTGTGGATACTGCCATGCAGCTGGGGCTGCCGGAGGCCCAGCTGCCCCTGGCCCAGGCGGCTATCCTGCTGGCCACGGCCCCCAAGTCCAACAGCGTGACAGCCGGTATCGGCAGGGCCTGGGCAGACGTGAGGGCAGGCCGCACCGGGGACGTGCCCCGGGAACTGCAGAACGTTCACGCGGACTCCGCCGGTATGGAGCGGGAGCAGGGCTACCTGTACCCCCACGACTTTCCCCGCCACTGGGTACAGCAGCAGTATCTGCCCGATGTCCTGAAGGGTGTCCATTACTACGAATACGGCGATAACAAGACGGAGCAGGCCGCCAAGCACTACTGGGACGAGATCAAGGGTCCTCAGCCGTGAACACCGTCTCCACGGCCGGCTTCTCATACCCGGCAGGGGAGTAGACCCACCGGTCCAGTACCCCGTCGGTGATCTGATAGCGCAGCGGCTCCGGCTCTGCCAAGGGCGGCAGCTTTTCGATCACCTGGAGCTTGATCTTCATCCGCTCCGGACGGATGGACTTGATGTAGACAGAGACGCCGTCCCCCGGGCGCAGGTCCTCTCGGGCGTCTGCCAGGCCGGAGAGGTTGGGGGCCAGCTCGATGAAGCTGCCGTACTCCTTCACGCTGCGGACCTCGCCCCGGACTGTCTCGCCGGGATGAAACCAGCTGGCATTCTCCATCCAGGTGCCCAGCAGCTCCTTGTGAGTCATGGTGATCCGGCGCTTCTCCCGGTCTATGGACCGGACGGCTGCCAGAATCTTCTGCCCGGGCCGGAACCGCTCCTTCGGATGGGAAATGCGGGAGACGGAGATGTGCTCGATGGGCAGCATAGCCACGATGCCGCAGCCGATATCCAAAAAGGCGCCGAAGGACTCCAGATGCGTCACCACCGCAGTGACCACGGAGCCTGGGCGCAGGTGCTCCAGGAAGAAGTCCATGGCCCGCTCCTGAACGGCCCGGCGGGAGAGCAGTGCCGTGGGCGCGCCCTTTTCATCGGCCCGGAGGGCCGTCACGAGAAAACAGGCGGGCTTTCCCACCCGGGAGAGGACGGCGATGTCCCGCTGGGCCCCGCTGATCCAGGGGGAGAGGACCTCCTCCCGGGGAATGCGGGCCTGGATGCCTCCCAGGGAGAGAAGCAGGTTGTGTCCGGCATCACACCGGAGGACCCGATCCTCCAGCACCGTGTTCTGCTCCATGGCCTCCCGCAGGCTCTGGAGCGTGAAAGAAGAGGGAGGGCGCAGGCCCTCCGGCGGATACAGCTTGTTTTCCGGCATATTGTAATCGCATCCTATCTGCCGCAACGGCGGCGTGTTGTTCCATACCGTTACTATATGCAGCCCGGGAGGCTGCTTTGACAAGGAGGCCAATATGGACCTGCATCTGCATGACAAAGTGGAGCTGAAGAAAGCCCATCCCTGCGGCAGCACCCAGTGGGAGATTCTGCGGGTGGGCATGGACATCAAGCTCAAGTGCCTGGGCTGCGGGCATGAGCTGATGCTGCCCCGCAGCAAGGCGGAAAAGAGCATCCGCAAGATCCTGACGGAGGAGGGAAACAAGTGAGCAACAAGCACAGACTGTTTGCCGCGATCCTGGTGGTCATTCTGGTGATTTCCATGCTGGCATCGCTGATTGTTCCGTATTTATCATTGCTGTAAAGTTATTTCCCATCACAGTATTTCCATGCCGCCGGAGCCGCAGCATTTGTGCTGCGGCCCCAATCGGCTGCCGGGGGGACGCACCTTTTTACAGGGCGCGTCCCCCTTTTGCGACCGTATTTCTCTGCGGTCTGCCCTATAATAGTCCCACGGAACGGAAGGGAGGCGGAGCGCTTGACCGTGGTGTATGTGGACAGCGTGTTTGTGCTGAACGCGCTGATGGACTATCTGCTGGTGCTCTGCGCCGCGCGTCTGGCGGGCATTCCCCTCCGGCGGAGACGCTACCTTCTGGCGGGCCTGCTGGGGGGCGCCTATGCCGTGGCGGTATTTCTGCCGGGGCTAGGCTTTCTCTCCGCAACGCCGGTGAAGCTGGCGGCAGGCATACTGCTGGCGCTGGCGGCCTATGGAGGAGAGGCAAAGCTGCTGCGGCTGACGCTGCTGCTGTTCGCCGTCTCCTGTGCCATGGCCGGGTGCGTGCTGGCCCTGGGCCTAGTGGCGGGGGGCGGCGTGCCGATGGTGAACGGCGTGTTCTACACGGACGTGGATGCAAAGGTGCTGCTGACCGCTGCGGCCGCGGCCTATCTGGTGCTGACAGTGGTGTTTCGTGCGGCGGCGGGAAAGGGCGTCCGGGGCGAGCTGGTGCGGGCACAGGTGTGTCTGGCCGGGCGGACCACGGCGTTTACCGCTTTCTGCGACACGGGAAACGCCCTGCGGGATCCGGTCTCCGGAGCGCCGGTGCTGGTGGTGGCTCCGGGACGGCTGGACGGCGCGCTTCCAAGAGAGGTCCGCTCTCTGCTGGACCGCGGATCGCTGGAGCGTCCCGCAGAGCTGCTGGAGCCCATGATGCGGGCGGCGCCGGAGCTGCGGTTCCGTCTGATCCCCTACCACGCGGTGGGAGTGGCGGGCGGACTGCTGCTGGCGGTGCGCAGCGACTGGACGGAGGTGGCGGGGGAGCGGCATGCCGGACTGCCGGTTGCCTTTTCCCCCACAGAGCTGGGGACGGGATACAGCGCCCTGTGGGGCGGCGCGGCTGGAAGGAGAAGAAACCATGAAGGACTGGATGAAACAATGGCGGCGGCTGCTGGTGCGGGTGGGGCTGCTGCCGCCGGCGGAGCTGCACTACATCGGGGGCAGCGACACCCTGCCACCGCCCCTGAGCCGGGAGCGGGAGGCGGAGCTGCTGGAGCGCATCGGGGAGGAGGACGCCCGCAAGGAGCTGATCGAACATAATCTGCGGCTGGTGGTGTACATTGCCCGGCGGTTCGAGAACACGGGAGTGGGGATCGAGGACCTGATTTCCATCGGCACCATCGGGCTCATCAAGGCGGTGGGCACCTACCGGACGGACAAGAACATCAAGCTGGCCACCTATGCCTCCCGGTGCATCGAGAACGAGATTTTGATGTACCTGCGCAAAAATGCCGGGCGGAAGGGGGAGGTGTCCTTCGACGAGCCGCTGAACACCGACTGGGACGGCAATGAGCTGCTGCTCTCCGACGTGCTGGGGACTGAGGCGGACGTGGTGATGCGCCCCATCGAAGAGGATGTGGAGCGGGACCTGCTGGCGGCGGCCATCAACGTTCTCTCGCCCCGGGAAAAGCAGATCATCACGCTGCGGTTCGGCCTGGGGGGCGGAAAAGAGCAGACCCAGAAAGAGGTGGCGGACCAGCTGGGCATCTCGCAGAGCTACATCTCCCGGCTGGAAAAGCGCATCATCTCCCGGCTGAAGAAGGAGATCCTGCGGCTGAGCTGACGCTTGACAATCGAACCGGGGTATACTATACTAAAATAAAATATGGCAAATTGCGAGGAAGGGAAGCAGTATCCGGTGGGCAGCGGCCAAGAGAGAGAACGGTTGGTGTGAGTTCTCCCAAAGCCGCCGGAGAAGTCGTCCCGGAGCACCGGAGCCGAAGCATCAGTAAGCCCCGGCGGAGGCCCACCGTTGACAGGGCAGGCGCAAATGCGCCGCAGAGTGCGGGTTTTCCCGAATCCAGGTGGTACCACGGACATTTGTTCGCCCTGAGCCGAAAGGCCCAGGGCGTTTTTGCTGTGTAAGCGCGCATAAAGCATTCTGCTGGAGCTGAGCTGCGATCTGGCGAACGGCAGGGCGGTGCGGACCGGCGCCCCAGTCATGACAAAAAGGACGAAAGTTCAGAGAATAGGAGAGATCGAACGTATGATGAAAGAACTGCCCAAGGTGTATGAACCCCAACAGGTGGAGTCCCGCATCTACCAGATGTGGGAGGACAACGACTGCTTTAACGGGGATCCGGATCCCAAGAAGAAGCCCTTCTCCATCGTCATGCCGCCACCCAACGTCACGGGCCAGCTCCACATGGGCCACGCCCTGGACTGCACATTGCAGGACATCCTGACCCGCTTCAAGCGGATGCAGGGCTACTCCACGCTGTGGGTCCCCGGCACCGACCATGCCGGCATCGCCACTCAGATCAAGGTGGAGGAGGAACTGCGCGTCAAGGAGGGCCTGACCCGCTATGATCTGGGCCGGGAGAAGTTCCTCCAGCGGGTGTGGAAGTGGAAGGAGGAGTATGGCAACCGCATCGTGGAGCAGCAGAAGAAGATGGGCGTCTCCTGCGACTGGAGCCGCTCCCGCTTCACCATGGATGAGGGCTGCTCCAAGGCTGTGCGGGAGACCTTCTGCGAGCTGTATGACAAGGGCCTGATCTACAAGGGAAGCCGCATCATCAACTGGTGCCCCCACTGCATCACCGCCCTGTCCGACGCCGAGGTGGAGTATGTGGACAAGCCCGGCCACCTGTGGTATATCCGCTATCCCCTGGCCGACGGCAGCGGCGATCTGGTGGTGGCCACCACCCGTCCCGAGACCATGATGGGCGACACCGGCGTGGCTGTGAATCCGGAGGACGAGCGGTTCCGTGATCTGGTGGGCAAGACCTGCATCCTGCCCATCATGAACCGGGAGATCCCCATTGTGGCGGACGACTACGTGGAGCTGGGCTTCGGCACCGGCGCCGTGAAGATGACTCCCGCCCATGACCCCAACGACTTCGAGGTGGGCCTGCGCCATAACCTGGAGGTCATCCGCTGCATCGGCGACGACGGCAGGATCAACGAGAACGGCGGCCCCTACAATGGGATGGACCGGTACGAGTGCCGCAAGCAGATCGTCAAGGACCTGGAGGAGCAGGGCTATCTCGTCAAGACCGAGCCCTACAACCACAATGTGGGCACCTGCTACCGCTGTCACAATGACGTGGAGCCCCTGATCTCCGCCCAGTGGTTCGTGAAGATGGAGCCCCTGGCCAAGGAGGCCCTGCGGGTGGTCCGGGAGGGCGAGGTGAAGTTCGTGCCCGAGCGGTTCGCCAAGACCTACACCAACTGGATGGAGAACGTCCATGACTGGTGCATCTCCCGCCAGCTGTGGTGGGGCCACCAGATCCCCGCCTGGACCTGCGACGACTGCGGCCACATCAACGTCTCCCGGGAGGACCCCACCAAGTGCGAAAAGTGCGGCTTCACCCATCTGACCCGGGACCCGGACGTGCTGGACACCTGGTTCTCCAGCGCCCTGTGGCCCTTCTCCACCCTGGGCTGGCCGGAAAAGACCGCTGATCTGGACTTCTACTATCCCACCAGCGTCATGGTCACCGGCTATGACATCATCTTCTTCTGGGTGGCCCGGATGATCTTCTCCGGCTGTGAGCAGATGCACCAGATCCCCTTCCACACCGTGCTGATCCACGGCCTGGTGCGGGACGACAAGGGCCGCAAGATGTCCAAGTCCCTGGGCAACGGCATCGATCCGCTGGAGATGGCGGAGAAGTATGGCGCCGACGCGCTGCGCTTCAACCTCATCACCGGCAACTCCCCGGGCAACGACACCCGGTTCTACACCGAGAAGTGCGAGGCCATGCGGAACTTCGCCAACAAGATCTGGAACGCCAGCCGGTTCGTGATGATGAACCTCACCATCGACAAGTGTGAACTCCCTGCGGCGGACGCCCTGGCGCCGGAGGACAAGTGGGTCCTCTCCAAGCTGAACACCCTGGTGAAGGAGGTCACGGAGAACCTGGACGCCTACGAGATCGGCGTGGCCTCCGCCAAGGTCTACGACTTCCTGTGGGATACCTACTGCGACTGGTATATCGAGCTCACCAAGACCCGCCTCCAGGGAGAGGACGAGGGGGCCAAGCTGGCGGCCCAGAATGTGCTCTGCTTTGTGCTGACGGAGCTTTTGAAGCTGCTGCACCCCTTCATGCCTTTCATCACGGAGGAGATCTATCAGGCCCTGCCCCACGAGGAACAATTCATCATGACCTCCCGGTGGCCTGAGTACCGGGCGGACCTGGCCTTCCCAGAGGAAGAAGCCGCAATGGAGGCCGTCATGGACACCATCAAGGCCATCCGGGCCCGCCGGGCGGAGATGAACGTGCCCCCTTCCCGGAAGGCGGAGGTGCTGATCGTCACCGCCACCCCGGACGTCTACGCCCAGGGCAGGCACTTCATCCAGCGGCTGGCTTATGCCAGTGAGGTGAAGTTCGCGGACGCCGCCCCGGCGGATGTGTCCGGCATGGTGACTGCCGTCACCCACAATGCCACGGCTTATCTGCCCCTCAGTGAGCTGGTGGACATCGCCGCGGAGCTGGAGCGGATCCGCAAGGAGATCGAGAAAGCCCAGAACGGCCTGCGGGGCGTCGAGCAGAAGCTCTCCAACGAGAAGTTCGTCTCCCGGGCCCCGGAGGCGGTGGTGAACGCCGAGCGGGAGAAGGCCGCCAAGTACAAAGAGCTGATCGCCAAGCTGGAGGAATCCGCCAAGGCCATGCAGGCGTAAGTCCCGGCTGAAGGAGAACGTAACCCCCCACGTTCCAAAACAGAATGCAGGGGCGGCGGTCAGAGCCCGGACCAAAGGCCCGGCTCTGACCGCCGCCCCTTTCTTGCAGTCGGGGGTTGCAGTTATCTGCGGATAAACGCCTCATCCTGAGAGGTTGTTGGCGTCTCATCGGACAGATATCGCTCCACCCGCATGTGCAGGTCGTACTGCTCCCGAAGCCGGGCGATCTGCGCCATCATGGGGGAGGCGTGGTGGGTGTCATCTCCTCTGCGAATTTCCGGGCAGCTCCGCGGTTGCCCGTGTAATAGATATTGACAGTGATTGCCATCGCAGAATCCTCCCTGTATGGTTTTTTCAATTTTATCATAGAGCAAGGGTGCTGTCCAGACGGCCGTCAGGCCCGGCAGCACAATCCGTTTCAAGAAAGGGCTGATCTTGTGAAGCTGAAAAATCCCCTGCTGGCAGTCCGGGACATGGAGCGGTCCAAGACCTTTTACCGGGAGGTCCTGGGGCTTCATGTGGTGATGGATTTCGGTGCCAACGTGACCCTCACCGGCGGCCTGTGCCTCCAAACACTGGATACCTGGACGGATTTCCTTGGAAAAGAGGCGGAGGAGATCCGCTTTGGTGCAAATGACAGCGAGGTCTACTTTGAGGAGGACGACTTCGACGGCTTCCTGGCGCACCTGGTTGGGTGCGCGGATGTGGTGTACGTCCGCCTGCCCCTGGAGCATCGCTGGGGGCAGCGGGTGGTGCGGCTCTATGACCCGGACCGCCACATCATTGAGGTGGGTGAGAATATGAAGTCCGTCTGCCGTCGGTTCCGGGACCAGGGCATGACGCCGGAGCAGATCGCCGCGCGGATGGAGGTGCCCTTGAAGTTCGTCACCGGCTGTCTGCGCTGAGATGTCTGAGAGGCTGAGAAAGGGGAAGTCCCCGCCGATGAAAGGAGAGACGGGATGTTTACCGACGGAAGGAGCAGGCGTGTGGTGTTTCTGGCCCACTGCCTGCTGAATCAGAACGCCATTTCCGACGGCACGGCGGAGGTGCCTGCCGCCCACCGGGAGATTCTACGGACAGTCCTGGATGCCCGGGTAGGCGTGGTGCAGCTGCCGTGCCCGGAGCTGTGCTGCCTGGGGCTGGATCGTGGAGACCCCAAAGGCGGGGAGCGGCCGGTGGTGGCGGAGAACACCCGCATCCGCCGGGCCATGGGCCAGCCGGAGGCATCTGCCCGGCTGCGGGAGCTGACGGATCAGGTTGTTTGGCAGATTCGGGAGTACCAGAAGCACGGATTTGCCGTGCTGGGCATCGTAGGTGTGGACCGCTCCCCCTGCTGCGGGGTGAACACCACCTCGGACCAGGACCGGGAACTGCCCGGCCGGGGCGTGTTTATCGCATCTCTCCGGGCGGCACTGGAGTCGGCAGGGCTGACCGTACCTGTGATCGGCATCAAGCCGTCGGCGCCGGAGGCGCTGGACCGGGTACGGCCCCTTCTGGGGGAATGAGGTGTGCGATGGAGATTCGACGCATACAGGGTGGCGAGCTTCCGGCGGCCATGGACCTGTGCCGGCGGGTGTTCCTTGAATTTGAGGCGCCGGAGTATCCGCCGGAGGGCGTGGAAGCATTTGATGCCTATCTTGCAAATGCTGAACAGGTAAATTCCTTAACAGTATTTGCTGCCTGGGAAGGGAGCCGGCCTATGGGAGTCCTGGCGGCGGAGGGGAGCCACATCGCCCTGTTTTTCGTAGACCCGGCGTTTCACCGCCAGGGCATCGGCCGCCTCCTGTTCCAGGCATATCTGGCGGAGGGCGGCCGCGGGCGGATCACGGTTCACAGCTCCCCCTATGCAGTGGAGGTCTACCGCCATCTGGGCTTTTCTCCCACGGCAGAGGAACAGCTGTCCCCGGACGGCATCCGATACACGCCCATGGTGTGGGAGCAAACATGAAAGAGCCCTAAATACAGCAAAGCCCCCGGAGGGAAATCCCCTCCGGGGGCTTTCGCGCTTCAGCGGATGAAGTTGGTCCGGGCCTCGCTCTCCGCCTGGGGCGGCTGGAGTCCAGCGGCCTTTCCCGCCTGGATGCACTGGACCATCCAGAGCAGGTTTCGGGCCAAATTCCGCATGGTCTGCATTCCCTCCGCGTCCTGGCGCACCTCCTCCGGCGTGTTGCCGTGGACCATGTTCCAGTAGGTAGAGGAAACTACCGGCATCTGGGCGATGGTGAAATATTTGTCCAGCACATCTACAGAGGCCGTAGTGCCCGCCCTGCGGGCGGAGGCAACAGCCGCGCCGGGCTTGTGGGCGAAGGCGTCTTTTCCGGCGTAGAACACCCGGTCCAGCACGGAGAGGATGCGGCCGGAGGGGTGGGCGTAATAGACCGGCGTACCGAACACGAAGCCGTCCGCCTCCCGGGCCTTCTCAATGATTGGGTTCACCATATCGTCATCGAACACGCAGCGGCCCGGCGTCTTCTGACAGGTCCGGCAGGCGGTGCAGTCCCGGACGGGGCCGCTGCCCAGAAAGAGGATTTCCGTCTCCGCGCCGCCGGATTCCAGCGTATCAGCGATCTCCCGCAGGGCTGTGTAGGTGCAGCCGTTGGGCCGGGAGCTGCCATTAATCAGCAAAATTTTCATGTATATGCCTGCCTTTCCCTTGAGATACCTTCATGATACCCCGCCGCAGGTGCCGATGCAAGCGGAGAAATGGGAAGATTTTGCGGCGGGGTGTGATTCCGACAAAAAAGAATGGGCCGTTTCCTTATAATGGGAGGAAAAACGGGGTACCCTGTATCTTGGTACACAAACGACAAGGAAGAAGGGAACTTTATGGAGATCGAAGCCACAAGCGCGGACCGGAATCTGCTGCTGGAGATGAAGGGGGAGCTGGACCACCACGGGGCCCGGAACGCCCTCCGGGAGCTGGAGCTGTCCATCGACGCGGCGCTGCCGAAAAAACTGGTGCTGGACCTGGCGGGCGTGACGTTCATGGACAGCTCCGGCATCGCGCTGATCCTGCGGGCCCAGCAGCGGATGCAGCTGCTGGACGGGAGCCTGCTGGTGCGGAACGTGCCTCAGCAGGCACGGCGGGTCCTGGATGCCGCCGGCATCGGCCGGCTGGTGACGATACGATAAAAGGGGGAGTACATACCATGAAGACCAAGGCCAACAACGAAGTCACGCTGGCATTTCCCAGCCGCAGCAGCAACGAGGGGTTCGCCCGGGCAGCCGTGTCCTGTTTCGCCGCCCAGATGGATCCCACCCTCAACGAGCTGGAGGACATCAAGACCGCCGTCAGCGAGGCGGTGACCAACGCCATCGTCCACGCCTATCCGGATTCCATCGGCCAGGTGGTGGTGAAAGTCCGCATCTGCCCGGACCAGGTGCTGGAGGTGACGGTGCGGGACCACGGCAGGGGCATCCCGGACATCGAGAAGGCCCGCCAGCCCATGTTCACCACCGGCGGGGAGGAGCGCAGCGGTATGGGCTTCACCATTATGGAGAGCTTTATGGACAGGCTGGTGGTCCGCTCCACGCCGGGCCGGGGCACCACCGTGGTGATGCGCAAGCGGCTGGCACCCCGGATGCAGGGCACAAAATGAGCGCCACGCTGGAGCTGCTGCGGGCGGCCCAGGAGGGGGACCGGGATGCCTGCGAGCAGGCGGTGATTGAGAACAACGGCCTGATCTGGAGCGTGGTGCGGCGGTATTACGGCCGGGGCGTGGACCCGGAGGACCTGTACCAGCTGGGGTGCCTGGGGTTTCTGAAGGCGGTGCAGGGATTCGACTTTGACTACGGCACCTGCTTCTCCACCTACGCCGTGCCCAAAATCGCCGGGGAGATTCGTCGCTTTCTCCGGGACGACGGCGCGGTAAAAGTGGGGCGCACCATGCGGGAGCAGGCTCAAACACTTTACACCATTCGGGAGCGGCTGCGGCAGGAGCTGGGCCGGGAGCCGGTGCTCAGCGAGCTCTCCGAGGCCTCCGGCCTGACGCCGGAGGAGATCGCCCAGGTGGAGATCGCCACGGACACGCCGGAGTCCCTCCAGCGGGAGACCGCAGACGGCCTCACCCTGGAGGGGATGCTGGGCACGGACGCCCCGGAGGAGGGCATGGTGGAGCGGATCGCCCTGCGGGAGTCCATCGATCAGCTGCCGGAGAAGGAGCGGATGACCATTCTTCTCCGCTACTTCAAGGGACTGACCCAGGAACAGACTGCCCGGATCCTGGGGGTGTCTCAGGTGCAGGTATCCCGGCTGGAGCGCCGGGGCCTGAAACGGCTGCGGGAGTTCCTCTCGCTCTGAAATGCGCTTCCCCCTGGAATTCCGTCATGGTGCCCCAGTACCGCTTGGGCATGTGGGTCATGCGGCAGCGGGGGTTTTCCCGCTCCCGGATGGCGATGGTGTCGTAGAATCGCTTCCACAGCAGGCGGTAGCGGGCCTCCGCCTCGTCTGGCGGGGCCATCTGGAAGTGCTCCAGGGGCCGGACGGCAGAGCGGCCCTCGGCGTAGAACAGGGCCTCCTGGTGGGTACGGTCGTAGAGGAAGAACCGTTCGTTCCGGTAGCGGTCGCAGAAGTGACGGCGCAGCAGGGGCAGGACCCGGTTTTTCGGCTCGATTTCGCCCCCCAGTACGCCCCCCAGGTCGGAGAAGCGGACGAAGCCCTTGTACTGGTGGACCTCACCGTTCAGGTGGCGCACCGCCCGCAGAATGGGATACAGCGTCTCATCGGACAGGTCCCGGAGGAACCGGGGCCCCTCCTCCAGCAGCTTCACCACCAGACGGTACAGGTGCATTTCCCGGTCCGGCAGGCAGGTGAGAAAGCCGCGGCGCAGCAGGTCCGCCGCCTCCGGCGACAGCTTGACCACCTTCCGATATACCCGTGCGGCGTGGTCCCGGTCCGTCAGGACGGTCCGCACAGGGAACAACGTGAATGGAATGTCCTCACCGCAGCTGATGGCGGTGAGGACTTCTTTTTGGGCGTAGCTCTCAAAGATGCAGGTGAGGAATCCCTCAAAGCTGCCGTCGTATTCATAAATCATCTCGGTCATGGGGAACCTCCCTCACACAGGGGCAAACAGGGACATCTGCTCCAGCTCCGGTTGGGGCAGGGAGGGCCGCTCCGCCGCGATCAGATTCCGCAGCAGGCTGTCCGGCGTGAACCGCAGGCCGTCCGCCATGCGGCCGGAGGCGGTGAGAAAATACTGGGCCCGCTTCATCACCACCCCCAGCTTGGGCAGATCCTCGATCCGCAGCTTCCGGGCCCGGCGGGACACCAGAATGCGCTTGGCGGAGACCACGCCCACGCCGGGGATCCGCAGCAGGGCCTCGTAGTCCGCCCGGTTCACCTCCACCGGGAAGAAGTCCAGGTGCCGGAGGGCCCAACTGCACTTGGGATCCACCTGGGGGTTGAAGTCCGGATGGCTTGCATCCAGCAGCTCCTCCGCCCGGAAGCCGTAAAACCGCAGCAGCCAGTCCGCCTGATACAGCCGGTGCTCCCGCAGCAGGGGCGGCTTCGTGTCCTTGGCGGGCAACAGGGCGTGCTCCACCACCGGCACGTAGGCGGAGTAGAACACCCGTTTGAGTTGGTAGCGGTCATACAGCCCCTGGGTCAGCCGCAGGATGTGGAAGTCCGTGTCCGCCGTGGCCCCCACGATCAACTGGGTGCTCTGCCCGGCAGGGGCGAACCTGGGGGCGTGGCGGTACTTCACCAGCTCCTCCCGGCTCTGCTGTCCCCGCACCCGAATCTGCCCCATGGGAGCCAGGATGGCCTGCTTCGTCTTGTCCGGGGCCAGGGTCCGAAGTCCCGCCTCTGACGGCAGCTCGATATTGACGCTGAGCCGGTCCGCCAGGAACCCCATCTGCTCCACCAGCTCCGGAGCCGTGCCGGGGATGGCCTTGGCGTGGATGTAGCCGTTGAAGCGGTACTCTTCCCGCAAGATCCGCAGCGCCCGGA
Organism: Oscillibacter sp. KLE 1745; assembly: GCF_000469445.2. NCBI lineage: Bacteria > Bacillati > Bacillota > Clostridia > Eubacteriales > Oscillospiraceae > Oscillibacter > Oscillibacter sp. KLE 1745. The sequence goes on from NZ_KI271724.1 coordinate 20,212, forward strand.
TCATCAGTTCCGTGGTATAATCCGGGGAGCGGTACACGCCGGAGGAGAGGAACAGCCCCTCGATGTAGTTCCGGCGGTAGAACTGGATGGTGAGGTCCGCCAGCTCCTCCGGGGTGAACATGGCCCGCTTCGCCTCATTGCTGCGGCGGTTGACGCAGTATTTGCAGTCATACACGCACCGGTTGGTCATCAGCACCTTCAAAAGGGTCACGCATCGCCCGTCGGCGGAGAAGGAGTGGCAGCACCCGGCGATAGAGGAGGTGGTATTGCCGATATACCCCGCCTTGGCCCTCCGGTTCCCACCGCTGGAGGTGCAGGCCGCATCGTATTTGGCCGCGTCCGTCAGGATGGTGAGCTTTTCCAGAACGTCCATCTCACCGCAGGGCTGTCCGCCGCCGGTCATGCCGCCGGTTGGGACGCTCGATGGCGTCGATGACCCGGAAGAGCTGAGAGGTCAGAAAGACCACGCCTACCAGAATAAAAAAGAAAGTCCAGCCGCTCATGGAAAAAACCTCCTTGATCGAACTTTTGTTCTAATTGCATTGTAACTCGAACAAACGTTTCTGTCAAGCAGAAATCGAACAAAAGTACGAGAGAGTTTGACAGCTCCCATGGGCCAGCAGAGCGGGAAGCACCACACAAAAAGGGACCGCCTGTTTGGCGGTCCCTTGGATGTTCAGCACCCGGCCAGGTCCCTGAGGAAGTCCTCCACCGCCGTCTCCGGCGTGGCCCAGCTGGTCACCAGACGGATGCAGGTGTGGTTCGCATCCACCGGGTGGTCGGTCTCAAATTCATAGCCCATCTCCTGGAGCTTTGCCACCGTCTCATTGGGCAGTACCGGGAACTGCTGATTGGAGGGGGAGGCCACCGGGAAGGGATATCCCAGGGCCGCGACACCGTCCCGGAGCCGGAAGGCCAGCTCGTTGGCGCGGCGGGCCAGGTCGAAGTAGAGCCCGTCCTCCAGCAGGGCCTGGAACTGGAGTCCCAGCAGCCGGCCCTTGGCCAGCACGGCGCCCCGCTGCTTCATGTGCCAGCGGAAGTGAGGCATGGGACGGGTGAGCACCAGCGCCTCCCCGAAGAGGGCGCCGTTTTTCGTGCCGCCGATGGTGAAGGCGTGGGTGAGGGCGGCCAGCTCCGGCAATGTCAGGTCGTTGTCGGGGGAGGTGAGGGCGGAGCCCAGCCGGGCGCCGTCCAGATAGAGGAACAGGCCGTGAACATCGCAGCACTGCCGCAGGGCGGCCAGCTCCGCCCGGGTGTAGACCGTGCCGATCTCCGTGGTGTCGGAGATGTACACCATTCGGGGCAGCACCATGTGCTCCGTGCCGTTGTGGCCCGCCAGAACGGACTCGACCAGGGCTGGGGTCAGCTTGCCGTCGGGACTCTCCACGGTGCAGACCTTGTGTCCGGTGGCCTCGATGGCGCCGGTCTCATGGGTGCTGACGTGGCCGGTCTGGGCGGCAACCACCGCCTCATAGGACTGCAAAAACGCGTCGATGGTGACGAGGTTCACCTGCGTCCCGCCCACCAGGAAGTGAACCGCCGCATCCGGCGCGGCGCAGAGGCGGCGGATGGTATCCGCCGCGGCTTGGCAGCAGGGATCCATGCCGTAGCCCACGGTCTGCCGGAGGTTGGTGTCCGCCAGGGCCTGGAGGACCTTGGGATGGGCGCCCTCGCTGTAATCGTTTCGGAAACTGTACATTGTGATCTCCCGCCTTTTTCCTTGTGATAGAGCCATGATACCGCCTCCGGCGGAGAATTGCAAGGGCAGGGCGGATGGGATGGTAAAAGAAAAAAAATTGGAAATACTGGCGGTGAGAGGGAACTTTTCAGCGGAGAGGTCCGTCTGTATTCCCCGAGAACATTCAGAAAGGAAATCAATACACCATGAAGAAATTTTTGACCCTGGCGCTGTCGGCGCTGCTGACGATGGGCCTGCTGACCGCCTGCGGCGGCAAGACTACGGACAAGACTGTGGATCTGACGGCCTTTTACAACACCCTGGCGGAGGAGTACGGCTGGGCGGAGGACGCCGCCTCCAGCGGCGAAGAGGACATCATGATGATGAACTTGGAGGGCGACATGCTGGAGGGCTCCTATCCCGGCCTGGCCGATGTGGCCACCAAGCAGCTGATCGCCAAAGCCCCCATGATCAGCGCCGTGGTGAATGAGATCGTGCTGGCGGAGTGCGGGACGGAGGAGGACGCTGCCACCGCCGCCTCCATCCTGCAGGACCGGGTGGACGCCCAGGCAGAGGGCGGCGCCTGGTATCCGGAGTCCATGGAGACCTGGTCCAACGCACAGGTAGTCCAGAATGGAACCTATGTGGCCATGATTGCCACGGCAGACCATCAGGAGGAGATCGCGGAGCAGTTCAATGCGCTCTTTGCGTAAGGAGGCAGCCAGCCGCGGCACCGCCGCGGCTGGCTGTGTGAAACGGAGAAGAGGGGAGGGGCGCCGGTGGTCTTCAGCAGCCTGACATTTTTATTTCTCTACCTGCCGCTGACGCTGCTGGTGTACTTTCTCTCGCCGCTGAGGTGGCGGAACTTCGTGCTGCTGGTGGTGAGCCTGCTCTTCTACGGCTGGGGAGAACCGGTGTACATTGTCATCATGTTCCTCTCCATCATCATCGACTACACCCACGGTCTGCTGGTGGAGAAGTTCCGCAGCGACGACAAAAAGGCCCGGTGGTTCGTGGCCCAGTCGGTGATCTTCAACCTGGCTCTGCTGGGCTTTTTCAAGTACTGGGACTTCATCGCAGCCAATCTGTCCTTGATCCCGGGCATTGATCTGCCCCAGCTGGGCATCCCGCTGCCCATCGGCATCTCTTTCTATACCTTCCAGACCATGAGCTATACCATCGACGTGTACCGGAAGGACGCACCGGTCCAGCGCAACATGGTGGACTTCGGCGCCTTCGTCACCATGTTCCCCCAGTTGATCGCCGGACCCATCGTCCAGTACAAGACGGTGGCAGCGGACCTGCGGCACCGGCTCCACACGTCGGAGAACTTCGCTCTGGGGGCCCGGCGGTTCTGCGTGGGACTTGCCAAGAAGGTGCTGCTGGCCAACTCCATCGGCGCCCTGTGGGAGGACTGCCTCGCCGCTCAGGGGGCCGGGACGCTGACGGTGCTGGGGGGCTGGCTGGGCCTCGCCGCCTATGGCTTCCAGATCTACTTCGATTTCTCCGGCTACTCCGACATGGCCATCGGCCTGGGGCGGATCTTCGGCTTCCGGTTCAACGAGAACTTTGACCACCCCTACTGCGCCGACTCCGTGGGCACCTTCTGGCGGCGGTGGCACATGTCCCTGACCTCCTGGTTCCGGGACTATTTGTATATCCCCCTGGGAGGCAACCGGGGCGGCACCGCCAGGACCATCCGGAACCTCCTGATCGTCTGGTTCTGCACGGGCTTCTGGCACGGGGCCAGCTGGAATTTCATCCTGTGGGGACTGTACTTCGCCGCCTGGCTGATCTTGGAGCGGTACGTCCTTCGGGGCGTACTGGAGAAGACCCCGGCGATCCTCAAGCACCTCTACACCCTCATCGTGGTGTTCGTGGGCTGGGGCCTCTTTGCCATGGTGGACCTGGGCGTGTGCGGGGACTACCTTGCCGCCTGTTTCGGCGGTGCGCCGCTCTGGAGCGGGGCGGACCTGTTCCGGCTGCGGAGCTACGCCGTGACACTGGCGGTACTGGTGCTGGCTTCCACCGCTCTGGGCCAGCGGCTGTGGGCGAAGCTGCCCCGGCAGGCAGAACAGCTGGCCACCCCGGTGCTCATGGGCCTTTCCCTGGTGGTCTGCACGGCCTATCTGGTGGACGGCAGCTACAACCCCTTCCTGTATTTCCGGTTCTGAGAGGAGGCAGAGACCTTGTCCAAACGATACGCAAGATTTCTCACAGCGGTGTTCTGCCTCTTTCTGGGGGGGCTGATGGTGTGGCAGATGCTCCTGCCGGACCGGGAGCGGTCCGACGTGGAGAACCGCACCCTCCAGCAGCGGCCGGCACTGACTCTGTCCAGCGTGCTGGACGGCAGCTATATGGAGGACGTGGAGGCCTACGTCCAGGACCAGTTTCCCCTGCGGGACCAGTGGACGGGCCTGAAGGCCCGGACGGAGCAGCTGATCGGCAAACGGCTGTTCAACAACATCTATCTCTGTGAAGGCGAAACATTGATCTCCAAGGTGGACGCCCCTGCGGACGGCCTGGAGAAGGCGAACCTGAATTACGTCTCCCAGCTGGCGGAGAAGTCGGACATCCCCATGTATCTGGGGCTGATCCCCTCCGCGGCGGAGGTGTGGCGGGACAAACTGCCGGAGGGCGCGGAGTCCTGGGACCAGAACGCTTACCTCTCCCAGGCGGCGGGCCTGGGGCTGCCCATGATCGACTTCTCCGCCGCCCTGACCGCTCACGCCGACGAGCCCATCTTCTACCGCACAGACCACCACTGGACGTCCCTCGGGGCCTTCTATGGGGCCAATGCTCTGCTGGAAGTCCTGGGAAGAGAATCATTAAAGCAGGAAAGCTTTACACCAGAGATTGCCAGTACCAGCTTCAATGGCACGCTGTACTCCAAGTCCGGCATCCACTGGCTGACGCCGGACACCATGGAATTCTGGGTAAAGGAGGACGGCCTCACGGTCACCTCCTGGCGCACCGGCTCTCCGGAACCCAGCATACTGTACGACCGGAGCTATCTGACCGAGAAGGACAAATACGCCTCCTTCCTGGGCGGCAACCAACCCCTGTGCGTCATCTGGAATGAGAACGCCCGAGACGGCGGCAAGCTCCTGCTGATCCGGGATTCCTACTCTGACGCCCTGGCGCCCTTCCTGGCCCAGAGCTTTGCCGAGGTCCACCTGCTGGACCCGCGGTATTACCGGATGCCCCCCGCCCAGTACGCGGCGGAAAACGGCATCGACGCCATCTGCGTCGTGTACAGTATCCCCAACTTCATCACGGACCGGAACCTGGTGTTCCTGGCCCAGTGAGCGCAGAAAAGAGCGGCCGGAGTTTCGGCCGCTCTCTTTTTTGATCCGAATTCACGGGCCGGTGCCGGTGCCGTCGCACCGCCAGCCCTCATCCGTCAGGTAGAGGACCCCCACCTGGAAATTCTCATAGGCGCCCTCCGGGGCCTCGCCGTACCTGCCGTCGTACTCCACGGTGTTGCCGGCCATCTGCCAGCTGCGGGCCGCCTCATTCTCCGGTACAAAGATGCGCCGGTAGGAGAACCAGAACCGCTCGTGCCCCTCCGATTGCTCCGGATAGGAGGTCTCCGGCATATCTGCCCAGCTATCCACATCGGCCACAGTCCGCACATAGGTGCAGGCGAAGATGCTGCCGTCTGTGACCTCCAGGGCGGGCTGCGTATCCGCATCGGCCCAGGCCTGGGCGATCTCCAGATGGCTCTGTCCCCGGTCCGGGATGATGATGCCCTCCCGCAGGGCCTCCCATTCTACTTCGTCATAAATCTGGCGCAAGGCTGCAAAGACCGTGCCGTTGAAGACTGCGTCCGCCGTCACCGGCGGGGCGTAGAACCACTGTGTCACGCCGCTCCGGGTGCAGCGGACCAGGGAGCTGCCCTCCCAGCACTGGAGGGCGGCGCTGCCGTCCTCTGCGGTGAGGGTCAGGGAGGCCAGGCCCGCCGGGGGCGAGCCCGCCTCCGCGGGGTACCAGAGGAAATTCTCCGGCATCCGGGAGATGGCCGCCGCCATATCCAGCGGCAGTATATAGCTTCCGCCACCGGACCCACCAGGGGCGGGGGAGAGGGTCAGGGAGAAGGCACCGGGGGCCAAAATCCCGTCCATCGCCGCCTGAACAGCAGCCTTGGCCGCCCCGAAGCTTCGGGTCCCACATAGCACCCGTCGGCGTCCGGGCAGTCCGGGTTGGGGGTGATACCGTTGCGGAAGAAGAAGCCCTCGATTACCGTCTGGGACTGATTCCGCAGCAGCTCATACTGGGCCATACTGGTGGGGTCCTCCACCAGGAACTGCACGTCCGTGGGGGTGGAGAGCAGATAGATGTAGGCGTCGTCAGAGCCGATCACATAGCTGGAAGCCCCTAAAATCTCCGACCAGTCCGCGTCCCCAAAGGCGGCCTGGAACTGGGCACGGGTGAGGGCCCGGACATTCCAGACCAGACCTGTATCGGGATTTGATATGTGGGCAAGTCGCTCATAGACGTCGAACCCCGGCACAGATTCTCCGAACCAGACAGCGTCCTCAGCGGTGACCACCGCCATATCCGCCCAGCCCTCCGGTACCCACAGGGAGAGGCCGCCGCTCTCATAGACCGTGCCATCTCCCGCCGCTGTCCAGCTGGACAGGGCAGACTGGAGCGCCTGCCACGCGGCCCGACCGCCGTCTGTCAGATCATCGGAGAAGATTTCCATATAATGGGCAATGCTGTCATAGATCTCCTGAGTGCCGGGATCGTCTCCGGCGGCGACACAGGCCGCCATGGCGGCAAGGGCCTGGGACTGCTCCGAGAGGTTCGTCTCCGACAGCGTGTTGAAGAAGTGGACTGGCTGACTGCAGCTGATATCCAGCAGCTCCCGCCCCGTCAGGTCATAGAAGGACAGCAGCCCCATCTCCCGGAGCTGGTAGGCCATGTCTGAGAAAAACAGCTCTGTTCCGGGGACGCAGTCGTTCTCCATGCGGTGATACAGATAGGTGCGGGTTCCGCCCTCGTCCAGTTGGAAGTAGAAGTAGTCACACCCGGGGTAACCGGGGCTGACCCAGCAGTCCTCGGTCATGTACGTTCCGCCGGCCAAAATGACGCTCTCCGGCGTGGTGGTGTGCAGTTCATAGTTCATGCTCCAGATGGCAAAATCCAGGCCGCCCACGGATACATAGGAGGGGCCCTCGATGGACTCAATCCGCCAGTCGTCATATTCCAGCGGGGCGGGGACAAAGTCGCCGCCCTCCACGAACAGCAACCCCTCATGGTCGCCGGTGTACTGCTCCTGCACGTAGTCCCGCAGGACCGCCATTACGTCCTCCGGCGCTTCCGCGCCCTCCATCAAGTGGTCCGCCGTGGCACGGCCGTCCCGGTACACCAGCAGGTTTTCTCCATCAAAGTACAGCCACCGGTCGGCGGTGCCGTCCTGGGGACTGTCGGGAATGGGGACGAATGCCCACAGGGCCAGATTCCGGCGGCTCACGTCCCAACGGTTGAAGCTCAAGTACTCCGCGTCCGGCCAAGCCTGTTTCAAATCCTCGTCGATGTCCGCCTCATAGATCCGCCCATCCCGCTGGAAAAAGATCTGGGCGGTGTTTGCCGAAGAGGCACACAACTCGTCTGCGCCGTTGCCATCCAGGTCGAACTGGGCGGTGTCACCGTAGACCCGGGCCAGGAGGACGGGATTTCCCTCGGTGTCGAAATAGTAATAGTCGTGGAAGGTGGCGCCTGTATGTTCGTCCAGCTCACCGGAGTAACGGATGACCAGCCCATCATGGCCGAACAGATCGGAGAAGGAGTCCATGGAGACGGCGTAGCCGCCGGAATCGCTGTAACTCAGCGTGTTATGCTCCGGGAAGGTGAAGAAGCAGCCCACATCCCATGTGCGCATCCCGTCCCGGCCCGCCGCCTCGTCATAAATCACGGCGGCGTAGAGATTGCCGTCGGTGGAGAGATAGGTGCGGACAGAGAGTTCATCGCCGTCCTCGGTGTGCATGATATAGCCAGTGCCACGCTCGGCGCAGTCATTCCGGTGCCGAATGACCTCCATGGTCTCCGGCTCATAGGGTGTGAGGTCTGTCAGCGGAATGGTCAGCACCGGCTCCCCCTCCGGGTACACGGTAGGGATGGCGGGCCGCTCACTGGGCTGGTTGGAGACAAACCAGTAGGAGCCGTCGGCCTGTTCTTCCAGTGTCACGCACTTCCAGCCGTCAACATGGAACGTGTCGTCGTAGTAGAGCCGGATGGTATCGCCCACCCGCTCCCCGGCAGTGATGTTGACGCCCGAGAAGTAGTTGGTGTCCCCGTGGCTGTGATAGTAGGCATCATACTCCGGGAGGTACTGGAAGTAGTCCATCCCGATCCGCCCCGTCTCCTCCAGCGTGAGGCCGGTGTTCTCCAGCAGCACCTGGTTGATGGCCTCCACGGACATCTTGTCCACAGGGCAGATCAGCTCCCCTGCGGTGTCAAAGCTGCCCACCTGCCGCAGCTCCTCATCGGTCATAGGCGCGTCGATCCCCGTGCCGCAATAGAGCAGCTCAAAGAGGTCGATGTCCTCCGAGTTCTCGTACAGGGAGTTCAAAAATTGGTTGCGGATGCTGTAAGTACCCTCCTGATTGAAGAACTCCTCATTAAAATACGCCAGCTCGTCGCCGGTGAGGGAGCGGACACCGCCGGTTTCCCCATCCGCCTTGGCCCCGGTGAAGGTGACGGCGCAGACGCCCGCTGCCAGCGCCAGAACCAGAAACAAAGCCGCTGCCCGGGTCTGTTGTCCCTGGGCGATGCGGGTGATCCGGTCCTTCAGCTGCCGCTTATCTGCCGTCATGGTGGTGGCGGACAGCAGGGGAGAGCCGGGACCCGTCCGCACCGGAATCAGGGACAGCAGCGTTTTGCCGTAGGGGATGCGTTCGCCCTCTCCCAGGGCCTGGATGGCGGCCTCGTCGCAGGCCAGCTCCCCGTCGGCCTTGGAGACGGCGGCGGCGATCCACACCAGAGGGTCGAACCAGTACACCGCGAGGCACACGCTCCGCAGCAGCGACCACAACGGGTCCAGATGGCGGGCGTGGGCGGTCTCATGGGCCAGCACATGCCGCAGCCGCTCCGGAGAGGCGACAACGGCGGGGGTAAGATAAATGGCGGGCCGGAACAGCCCGAACAGGCAGGGGGAGGGGAGACCCGCCTCCACCAGATAGACGGGATACCTGCAGTTCTCCGCGGCATAGGGCGCCCTCGTCCTCCGGAGCTTTTGCCAGAAGCGCAGGTTGGTCACCAGAAACCACACCGCCATGGCGGCGATGCCGATCAGCCAGAGGACCGTCAGCAGGTCCGCCGCCGTCACCACCCGCTCCCGGATGACCGGGTAAGAAAAAGCTTCCTCCCCGCCGGAGGGCGCGGCCGCCTCCCCGGAGGGGGAGCCGCCTCCCTCTATCTGAGGTGCGGGGGATGTGACCTGGGGCGCTGTCCCCATGGGAGAGGGGGCCAGCGGCACTCTGTAAATTTCCCGCTGTTCCAGCCGTTCCGTCACTGTCCGGCCCACCGGCTCCGCCGCCGACAGGACGGAGAAGTCCGCTCCCGGCAGGCTCACCGGCACCAGCAGCCGCACCAGCACCAGCGCCCACAGGACATACTGGGCCCGGCGGGAAATCCGGTCCCGGAAGGCCCGCCGCAACAGCAGGACCGCCAGGATCAGCACGGAAGATGTCAACAGGATCTCACGCATGTTCCTCGCCTCCCGCTCGTTCCAAAATAGCGGACAGCTCCGCGATGTCCGCCTCCGTCAGCTGGCGGCTCTCCACCATGGCGCTCATCATCAGGCCCAGGCTGCCGCCGTAGACCCGGGAGAGGAAGCTCTCCGTCTCCGCCGCCGCGGCGTCCTCGCGGTCCACCGCGGGGAAGTACCGCTTGGCCCGGCCGCCCTCCTCGTGCCGGACGGCCCCCTTGGCTTCCAGCCGGGCGAGCATGGTGATCACCGTGTTCTTGCTCCAGCCTGTGTCCTCCTTCAGGGAGGCCGTCAACTCCATGATGGTCCGGGGGGACTGCTCCCATAGCCGGTTCATCAGCTTCCACTCGCTGTCGGACAGGTTCACCTGCATAGTCTCACCTCCATGGTATACGAGTGTCTACCTGGTCTTCTGATTGGACCATATCAAATAGGTAGACATTTGTCAACCTCAAATTGGTAACAAAAGCGGCAAACCGGCAACAGCCGTTTCCCGCCTTGACCGGAAGGGGATTTTGCCGTAAAATAGGGGCCGAGACTTTTGAGACGGATGGAGAACGGTGGACTTATGGAAGACTTCAAACAACGCTACATCGCCGCCCGCCGGGCGGTCATCGCCCAGGACTTATCCAGGCTGAACCCCATGCAGCGCCAGGCTGCCATGACCACGGAGGGTCCGCTGCTGCTGCTGGCGGGCGCCGGCAGCGGCAAGACCACGGTGCTGATCCAGCGGGTGTACAACCTGCTCACCTACGGCCGGGGAAGCGATTCGGAAGAGGTGCCGGCCTGGGCCACGGAAGAGGATCTTCAATTTCTGGAGAGCTTCCCCGCCCGGCCCACGGAGGAGGACGTCCGCCGGGCCCGGCGGCTCTGCGCCCTGGACGCGCCCAAGCCCTGGGAGATCATCGCCATCACCTTCACCAACAAGGCGGCAGGGGAGCTGAAGGACCGGCTGGCCGCCCGGCTGGGGCCGGAGGCCAACGACATCTGGGCCTCCACCTTCCACTCCGCCTGTGTGCGCATCCTGCGGCGGGACATCGACCGGCTGGGGTTCGACAAGGACTTCACCATCTACGACACCGACGACTCCAAGCGGGTCATCAAGGACATTCTGAAGGAGCTGAACCTGGAGGAGAAGACCTTCCCGCCCCGGAGCGTCCTGGCCGCCATCAGCCACTCCAAGGACCAGTATGAGACGCCGGAGGACTTTGCCAAGCGGTACGAGGCGGCGGGGGACTGGAAGATGACCCGCATCGCCAAGATCTATGCCGCCTATGCGAAGAAGCTCCGCACCGCCAATGCCCTGGACTTTGACGACATCATCTTTCACACGGTAACGCTGCTGCAGCAGGAGCGGTCGGTGCTGGACTACTACCAGCGCAAGTTCCGCTACGTGCTGGTGGACGAGTACCAGGACACCAACCACTTACAGTATCTGCTGACAAGCCTCCTGGCGGGGGGGTACAAAAACCTCTGTGTGGTGGGCGATGACGACCAGTCTATCTACCGCTTCCGGGGGGCCAACATCGAAAACATCCTGAACTTCGAGGAGCAGTACCCCACCGCCCGGACCATTCGCCTGGAGCAGAACTACCGCTCTACCCAGAACATTCTGGATGCGGCCAACGCCGTCATCCAGAACAACCAGGGCCGCAAGGGCAAGACCCTCTGGACCGACAACGGCGGGGGCGATGTGGTGACGGTCAAGACCACCTTCAACGAGAGCGACGAGGCCAACTACGTGGCCGGGGACATCCTGATGGGGGTGAACCGGGGCAGGAACTTCCGGGACACGGCGGTCCTCTACCGGATGAACGCCCAGTCCAACGCCCTGGAATACGCCATGAAGCGCAACGGCATCCCCTATAAAGTAGTGGGGGGCATGAAGTTCTTCGACCGGGCGGAGGTCAAGGACATGCTGGCCTATCTGTGCGTGCTGAACAACCCCCTGGACGACCTGCGGCTGCGGCGGATCATCAACAACCCGCCCCGGGGCATCGGCGCCACTACATTGGACAAGGTGGGCGCCTTGGCGGAGAGCCAGGGGGCGTCGCTGTATGAGATCATCCGCAACGCGGACCTGTTCCCGGAGCTGAAAGCGTCTTCCGCCAAGCTGCTGAAGTTCGCGGACCTGATCGACGGCCTGCGGCGGGCGGGCACGGAGCTGGCCTTGCCGGAGTTCTATGACGCCGTCTGCGACCAGACCGGCTATGTAAAGGCCCTGGAGGAGAAGAACGACATGGAGAGCCGGGGCCGCATCGAGAACGTTCAGGAGCTGAAATCCAACATCCTGGGCTTCCTGGAGCAGCAGCCGGAGGACGCCACCCTCTCCGGCTTCCTGAACGAGATTGCCCTGTACACAGATCTGGACAGCGTGGAGGCCAGCGACGACTGCGTCACCATGATGACCATTCACTCCGCCAAGGGGCTGGAGTTCCCGGTGGTGTACGTGGTGGGGATGGAGGAGGGGATCTTCCCCGGCGCCTCCGCCCAGTACGACCAGGAGGAGCTGGAGGAGGAGCGGCGGCTCTGCTACGTGGCCATGACCCGGGCCAAGGAGAAGCTGACCCTCACCAACTGCCGGCAGCGGATGCTGTACGGCCGTACCAGCGCCAACCGGGCCTCCCGGTTCCTGGAAGAGATCCCGGAGGAGAACATGCGCTGGGAGAGCAAGCCGGAGCCCCGTTTCGGCGGTATGGAGCACGACGGCACCTTCGGCGGCGACCGGTACGAGGACGGCTGGGGCAGCTCCCCCGCCCGCGCCGGCGGCTCCTGGAGCAGCGGCGGCGTCCACAGCTACCGGGCCCCGGCCCAGGCGCCCCAGCGGCCCCTGGCCTCTGTCCAGCAGGCGTCCTCCACCCGGAAGAACGCCGCCCCGGCGGCGCCTCTGCTGCAATTACAGCAGGGGGACATGGTGGAGCATACCGCCTTCGGGAAGGGCATGGTGCTCTCTGTCCGGCCCATGGGCGGCGACGCCCTGGCGGAAGTGGCCTTTGACACCGTGGGCAAAAAGAAGCTGATGCTGAAATCCGCGGGAGCCCACATGAGGAAACTGTGATGATGGAGATCGAAAACTGGATGAAGCAATACTGCGGGGCCGTCCGGGCCGCCTTTGGGGACCGGGTGCGGTACATCGGCCTCCAGGGCAGCCGGGGCAGGGGAGAAGCCGGACCGGACAGCGACATCGACGTGGTGTGCATTCTGGACAGCTGCTCTCTGCAAGACCTGGAGACCTACCGGGCAGCCGTGAAGGACCTGCCGGACCGGGACAAGCTGTGCGGCTTCGTCTCCGGTACGGCGGAGCTGGCGGCCTGGGACCGGGGGGAGCTGTTCCAGTTCCGCCGGGACACCACCGACTGGTGCGGACACCTTGCGGACCTGCTGCCGCCGGAGGAGCCAGGGGACGCCCGCCGGGCCCTCCATCAGGGGGCCTGCGGACTGTATCACCTGTGCTGCCACAACTTTCTCCACGGCAGAAGCCGGGAGGCGGTGGCGGAGGCCTGCAAGGCCGCCGTGTTCCTGCTGCAGGCCAAGCTGTATGCAGAGCAGGGGCTCTACTGCCGCCGGAGATCAGACCTGGAACAGCACCTGACCGGGCAGGACCTGGAGATTCTGCAAACTGCCCAGGCCCTGAAAGCAGGGGAGTGCCGGGAGGACCTGACAGCCCTCACGGACCGGCTGTTTGCCTGGTGCCGGGACGTGATTGGCCAGCAGAAAGCAATCTGAACAGCAGAGGGCCCGCCGTTTTCGGCGGGCCCTG
>NZ_KI271724.1:33463-39218 GCF_000469445.2 Oscillibacter sp. KLE 1745
GCCCGCCGTTTTCGGCGGGCCCTGGTGTTTTGTGTGTGATCGGGGGTGGGAGATCCGGTCCATTGCACGGGGATCAGCCATGCCTGCGGCTGGACAGATGCACCCCCCTACGGCTCCACCCGGATGCCCAGAATCCGGGCCACCACCGCGGCCTGGGCGGCGTTGATGACGGCGCCCTTCAGCTCCCGGCAGGTCTCCGACAGCACGATCCGGTCCAGGGTGCAGGCCGTCAGGTCCATGCCGGCAAGGCTGGTGCGAAACAGCTCCGCCCCGGTCAGGTCCGTCTTCTCCATGGCAGCTTTTTTCAGCCGCATCTCTGAGAGCGTAGACTCTGTGAAGTCACATTCCTTCACGGAAATACGCTCCCAGGCGCCGCCGGAAAAGTTGACATAACGAAGCAGAGTCTCCTCCAGAACGCTGTCCTTCCACCGGGAGCGGCGCAGGTCCGCGCCGTCCCATTTGCAGCCGGAGAGGCGGCAGTCCTTCCAATAGGTGGCGGAGAGGCGGCAGTTCTCCAGGAGACATCCGGTGAAGGTGCAGCCGTAAAAGGCTGCGCCGGTGAAATCGCAGTTCCGCAGGCGGCAGGACTGGAACCGGCAGTCCCGGAAGTCCAGGCCGGAGCCGTCCAGCCCCTCGGCGTTTTCCTGGGAAAGGACCGCGGCGGAGAGCACCTCTCCGGCCTCCCGCGCCGTCTCCAGGGCCTCAGGCAGGCCGCTCATGGGCGGAGTGCCTGCCGGGGCGGGAGCAGCAGCTCCTCAAAGCTCCGGATATACACGTCGCAAAATCCCCGCATGGCCGCCTCGTCCTGGGCGAAGAAACCGTCGTAAACGCCCACCACCCGCATTTTTGCAGCCCTGGCGCCCTTGCAGGCGGAGAGGCTGTCATCGAACACCGTGCAGTCCTCCGGTGCCACGCCGTAGTGCTCTGCGGCGGCACGCCACAGGGCCGGGTCCTTTTTCTCCAACCCCAGGTCGTGGGCCAGAGTGACACCCTCAAAGTACTTCATCAGGTCCAGGTGGGTCAGGGCGGTGCGGCAGTGCTCCGGCACGCTGGAGGTCACCACCGCCATCCGGCGGCCCTCTGCCCGGCACTGCTTTAAATACGCCCGGACGCCGGGCTTCACCGTGACATGGGCATAGGCGTCCCTGGCCATCTCCATCCACTCGGCAATGATCTCCTCGCAGGACTCCGTGAGGCGGCAGTACTCCTTGGTGAACTTGGCGGCCAGGGGAAGGATGGTATGGGCTACGCCCTCGTAATAGGCGTGGGTGTACGCAATGCCCCGCCGGGCCAGAAATTCCCGGTCCACGTTTTTCCAGACGCCGTTGGAGTCGATCAGCGTCCCGTCCATGTCAAACAGCAGCATGGGCCGCCTCCTTTTCTCGGGGAGGAACCGGGTCTTGCCATTTCCGCCCCGTTGTGTTAAAATTTTTATTTGTTCGCGGCTTTTGGTCCCGGACATCTCTGCGGGAGTTTGCAAAAGTATAGCATAGATCCTGGTGAGGAGCAAGTCTGATGAAAGTCAACCACATCCGTCAAAATGTATTCCCCGTGCTGGCGGCTCTGATCTGGGGCACCGCCTTCGTGGCCCAGAGCGTGGCCGCCGACCATGTGGGTCCCTTCACCTTCACCGCCGCCAGAAGCGCGGTGGCCTTTGTGTTTCTGCTGGTGCTGTGTCTGGTGTTCCGCTGCCTGCGGCGGCGGGATTTTCAGGAGGAGGCCCAGGCCCGGCCCGGTTCCTGGCGGGATCTGGCCATCGGCGGTATCTGCTGCGGCGTGGTCCTGACAATGGGCACCAACCTCCAGCAGATGGGGCTGGAGACCACCACCTCCGGCAAGGCGGGGTTCATCACGGCCCTCTATATTGTCATCGTGCCCATTGCGGGGATTTTCCTCCGGCAAAAGGCGCCCCGGGCGATCTGGCTCAGTGTGGCGCTGGCGGTGGTGGGATTGTATCTGCTGTGCGTGCAGGAGTCCTTTTCCATCACGGAGGGGGACTGGTACGTGCTGCTGTGCTCCTTCTGCTTCGCCGGACACATCCTGCTGATCGACCACTTTACCCGGAAGGTGGACGGGGTGGCCCTGTCCTGCGTACAGTTCCTGGTGATGGCGGTGCTCTCTGCCGGGCTGATGCTGGTGATGGAGACGCCTGACTGGGCGGGGCTGCTGGCCTGTATCGGGCCTGTCCTGTATGTGGGCATCTTCTCCAGCGGCGTGGGATACACCCTCCAGATCCTGGCGCAGAAGGACTCCAACCCCACGGTGGTGTCCCTGCTGCTGAGTCTGGAGTCCGTGTTCGCCACCGTCGCCGGGGCGCTGATCCTAGGGGACCGGATGAGTGGGAAGGAGTACCTGGGCTGCGTGCTGATGCTGGCGGCGGTGGTGCTGGCCCAGCTGCCGGACTTCCGGAAAAAGCAGGCGGTACCGGCGCCGGAAAACTGAATCGTTCAGCAGGGACGCCGGTTTTTGGCGTCCCTGTTGATTTTTGGTTGGACAAACGCGGCGGCTTGTGGTATACTGCTATCCTGTATGAGTATGTAGCGAGGTGATTTCATGCGCATCGACGTGCTGGGCGTCGGCTTTGACAACCTGACCATGGCAGAGGCCGTGGAGCGGGGGATGGAGCTGGTCCGCAGTCCGGGCCCCCACTATGTGGTGACCCCCAATCCGGAGATCGTGGAGGTCTGCCGGGAGGACAGCGGGGCCAGGGCCGCGGTGAACGGCGCGGATCTGGTGCTGCCGGACGGCATCGGCGTCATCAAGGGCGCGGCCATGCTGGGGACGCCTCTGAAGGAAAGGACGCCGGGCGTTGAATTCGCGACCCATTTGATGCATAAACTGGCGGAGGAAGGGAAGTCCCTCTACCTCCTGGGCGCCAAGCCCGGTGTTGCGGAGCAGGCGGGAGCGAAGCTGGCCGCGGCCCATCCGGGGCTGCGGATCGCCGGCACCCACGACGGCTATTTCAAGGAGGACGGCCCGGTGGTAGCGGCCATCCGCCAAAGCGGCGCGGACGTGGTGTTCGTCTGCCTGGGCGCCCCCAAGCAGGAGAAGTGGATGGCGAAGAACGGCGCCGCCACAGGCGCCCGGCTGTTGTGCGGCCTGGGGGGCAGTCTGGACGTATTCGCCGGCGTGGTGGAGCGGGCCCCAAAATTCTGGACCGACCACGGGCTGGAGTGGTTCTACCGCCTGTGCAAGGAGCCCCGCCGCATCGGCCGGATGATGAAGCTGCCGCTGTTTTTAATCCATGTCAAGCAGGAGAAGAGACACAGATGAGCGGAAAACTGATTGTATTCGAGGGCACGGACGGCTCCGGCAAGGCCACCCAGGCAAAGCTCCTGTGCGAGACCCTGGCCCAGCGGGGCATCGCATATCGGGAGATCGACTTTCCCCGGTATGGCAACCCCTTTGCCGAACCGGCGAACCTCTACCTCCACGGAGCCCTGGGCAACAGGCCCGGGGACGTGAACGCCTACGCCGCGTCGGTGCTGTACGCCGTGGACCGCTTCGCCTCCTACAAGGAGGACTGGGGCGGGTTCTATGAGGAAGGCGGCATCGTGGTGGCCAACCGGTACACCACCTCCAACGCCGTCCACCAGGCATCCAAGCTCCCGGAAGGGGAGCGGCAGGCATTTCTGGACTGGCTCTTCGACCTGGAATACGGCCGCATGGGCCTGCCCGCGCCGGACCTGGTGCTGTACCTGGATCTGCCCACAGAGGTGTCTGAGAAGATGCTCCGGCATCGGGAGCAGGCGACCGCCACCGCTGCGGACATTCACGAGCAGGACGGGGCTTATCTCCGCCGCTGCCGGGAGGGCGCCCGCGAGATTGCGCGGGATCTGGGCTGGTCGGTGATCGACTGCGCCGCCGGGGACGCGCCCCGGACAGTGGAGGACATCCGCCGGGAGGTGCTCTCTCGGGTGGAGCCGCTGCTGAACTAGGGGCTGTCCCCGACGGGAGCAAAGAAAATGGGACGAACACGCCCCATTTTCTCCGCAGCCGTCAGCAGCAGCCGTTGTTGCAGCCGTCGTTGCCGCACCCGCAGCCGCAGCCACAGCCGCAGCTATTGCCGCCGAGGGCGTTCCCGCTGCCACAGCAGCAGATCAGCACGACGATGATGATGAGCCACAGGCAGGAACAATTGTTGTTTCCGTTGTTGAAGCACATGATTGTCACCTCGCTTTGAGACATTCTATGCGCCCGGCTTCCAAAGGGAGCCTGGCCGCTGAAAAAAATTGCAGGGAGGGGAAGATTTCTTCCCCATCCCGGGACGTTTCCGGCGGCGCACCGCCGGGGCGAGAAAATGGAGGTTCCTATGTCTGATTACAAAAACGGCGATACCGCCAGCTGGGACGCGTCCCAGGTGCGCCGCAGCCAGGCGGGCCATACGGGGAGGAGCCAGGGCAATCCGTCCCAGCAGCCGCAGCGGCGGCGGCGCAAGCGCCGCCGGATCAACCCGGTCCTGTATATCCTGTGCGTGCTGGTGGCCTCGGCCATCCTGGCTGGCGTGGGCTGGCTGCTGGCCAGCGACCTGTGTGCTTTCAGCCGGGACATCCCCTCCACCACCAAGATCACCATTGAGATCACCGCGGATGACGACATGGGCAGCATCGCGGAAAAGCTGCAGGACGCCGGACTGATCCGCTACAAGTGGTTCTTCCGCCTGTTCGCGGCCGTCACCGGCGCCAGCGAAGAGGTGGGCATCGGCACCTATGAGCTGAACACCGACATGGACTACCACGCCCTGATCGCGGGGATGCGCAGCTCCTCCGGCAACCTGAGCGCGGAGACGGTGACCGTCACCATTCCGGAGGGCTACACCGTCCGCCAGACCATCGCCCTGCTGGCGGAAAAGGGCGTCAACACGGAGGAGGCCCTGACCGAGGCCGCCCAGACCGGCGATTTTGACTACGACTTCATCGACAACGAATCCGAGGACCTGAGCCGACTGGAGGGCTTCCTCTTCCCGGACACCTATGAGTTCTATGTGGGCCATAACGCCGAGGACGCCCTGGACCGGCTGATCCGCAACTTTGTCAGCCGCATGGACGAGGATCGGATGACCCAGGTGGAGGAGTCCAGCTACTCCCTGCAGGAGATCATCACCATCGCCTCCCTGATCGAGGAGGAGACCGACGGCACGGATCAGGCCAACATCGCCTCTGTCATTTACAACCGGCTGGAGGGCTCCGGCAACAAGCAGGGGACCTACGGCCTGCTGCAGATCGACGCCTCTCTGCTCTATGCGCTGCCGGACCACACCGGCCCCATCACCAGCGCGGACATGCAGACCGACTCCCCCTACAACCTGTACCAGAACGCGGGCCTGCCCCCCACGCCCATCTCCAACCCGGGCCTGGCCTCCATCGACGCGGCGCTGAACCCCAACAGCACGGACTACTATTACTACGCCCTGGGCACGGACGGCAAGCACCACTTCTCCACCACGCTGGCGGAACACAACGCGTTCGTCAACAGCAGCTCCTATGGCGGTTAAGCGGGACAAGCCGGAGCTGCTGGCCCCGGCGGGGGACATGGAGCGGCTGAAAATGGCCGTGCTCTATGGCGCGGATGCGGTGTATCTGGCGGGCACCAGCTATGGGATGCGGGCCTTTGCGGGGAACTTCTCCGATGAGGAGCTGCCCCAGGCGGTGGCCTTTGCCCACAGCCACGGCGTCCGGGTCCACTGCACCATCAATACCATGCCCCGGAACGACGAGGCGGCCCGCCTGCCGGAGCACCTGGAACGGCTGGGGGG